>CAZNZS010000017.1:0-33517 GCA_964577585.1 uncultured Acutalibacter sp. | reverse complement strand
CAATGCTGTCGATCCTGACAAGACCAAATCCGTGGCCCTCGCCCTTGGTGGTGCGAAACCTGCCTCCCGCCTTATTCTGCTTTTTCCCGGCGGTAAAATTGGTAAAAGAGATATAAAGCTGAGTGCCCTTCATATCCAGATATACCCGAATAAGCCGCTTTTCCCGAGGGAGCTTAAGGCTCGCCTCGATGGCGTTGTCGAATAAATTTCCCAGAATGCAGCACAGGTCAATATCCGACATGCTCAGCTTTACCGGGATATGGGCGTCTGCCCGGACCGGGATCTCCTTCGACGCGGCAAGAGAGATCTTGCTGTTCAGAATGGCGTCGGCCATGGCGTTTCCGGTTTTTATCACCAGATCCACGGTGTTGAGATCCGTATCCAGCATATTAAGATATTGGCAAAGCGCTTCCCAGCTTCCGGAGGCGGCGTAGGCCTTCATGGTCTGGATATGGTTCCGGTAATCGTGCCGCCAGCCGCGCATCTGCCGGTACATATTCTCCACTTCCTGATAGTGCGTATCCACAAGCTCCCGCTGATAAGCGGCGATCCTTTTATCAATCTGCCTGGAAAGGAACGACATGGCTTTCTCCCCCTATATCTGGGCGATCAGCGCCCGGTTTAACGGCTCATAAGCGCCTCTCGGCAGCGGTAGCACACTTCCGTCCGTCAAATGGATGTCCGTTTTTGTCACGCGGCGGATACAGGTCAGGTTTACGAGAAAGGACCGGCCCACCCGGTGAAAACGGCTGTCCAGCTCCCGCTCAAAATCACTCAGCGTGCGCTTTACGGTATATTCCGATTTTCCGTGCACCGTAACGTAGTTCCTGCGCACCTCCAGATACCGTATCTCATAGACCGGTACGCGCACCGTTTCCCCTGAGAGCTCAAGGTTCAGGCATTTTCCATTCTGCTTCTGCTTCTCCCAGGCCCGGTCCAGAACGGCAAAAAGCTTTTCTTCCTCCACCGGCTTGAGCAGATAATGAAGAGCCGCCACATCGTAGCCTTCCGCGATATAATCGGAATATCCCGAAAGGAACACGATCTGCACCGCCTCATTTTCTTTCCGGATCTGCTTTGCCATGGTAACGCCGTCCATGGCGCCCATTTCAATATCCAGCAGCAGAAGATCAAAGGCCTTGTCCTCCTCATAGCAAAAAAGGAAGCTTTCAGCCGAAGGAAAGACCGCCGTCCGGATCTCCACCTGCCGCAGGGCGGCCCAATGGTCCAAAAGCTCGGTCACAAAGCCCGCATCCGTATCGGAATCATCACATATTGCAATGCGGTATGCCATACCGCATTCCCCCTTTCCCGGCAGTTACCCCGAACAGCAGCATCCATGGAAAAGCTACCTGCTGCCGTTTCCCTCTGCTTCGAATATCTGACGCAAAAGCCGAGCCTTACAGGCTCTCCACCAGCGCCACTGCCGAAGCAGCCATGCCCTCGCCTGTTCCGGTAAAGCCGAGCCCCTCCTCCGTGGTAGCCTTTATGCTGATCCTTTCCTTTTCCACGCCGCAGGCTTCCGCAATATTTTCCCGCATCCTTTCCGTATAGGGAGACACCTTGGGCCGCTGAGCGATCAGGGTGCAGTCGAGATTTCCGAGAGTGAAGCCGTTTTTCCTCAAAAGTCTGCACACCTCCTGTAACAGCGCCAGACTGTCCGCCCCCTCATACCGGGGATCCGTATCCGGGAAAAGCTTTCCGATATCTCCCAGGGCTGCGGCGCCCAAAACAGCATCCGCCACCGCGTGGACCAGCACGTCCGCGTCTGAATGGCCCAAAAGCCCCTTTTCAAAGGGGATCTCCACACCGCCCAGAATAAGTCTTCTTCCTTCTGTCAGTCGATGCACATCATATCCGTATCCTATCCGCATATTTCCTTTTTCTCCCGTTCTCCTTTCTCCCAGAAAAGCCCCGGCGATCAACAGATCCTCCGGCGTAGTAAGCTTGATATTCCGATAATCGCCCACAGAAAGCCAGACCCTCCCCCCGGCTGCCTCGATCAACTGGCTGTCGTCCGTATAAGCTTTCCCCTGTGCCCGCGCTTCCTCCATGGCGTAAAGGTACATATCCTTTTCAAAGGCCTGCGGGGTCTGCACGGAAAAAAGCCGTTCCCTGGGCGGAGTGGATTCCACAAAGCCGTTTCCCAGCTTGCAGGTGTCCTTGCAGGGTACCGCCGCCACAGCGGCGCCGTGCTCCATGGCATCCACGCACACGCGATGAATAACCTCTGGAGTGACTAACGGCCTTGCGCCGTCGTGGATCAGCACATATTCCACGGCGGATGAAAGGGCGTTGATCCCGTTTCGAACGGAATCCTGCCGCGTCTCCCCGCCGGAAACAAAGGTGAGGGCTGTGGAGATCCCTTCGACCGCCTGCCGCATTTGAGGGATATCCTCTTCCCGGCACACCACTGTGATCTCCACGATCTCCGGGCATTCGGACAAAGCCTTCAGAGACCGGTAAATCACCGGTTTTCCCTGAAGCTCCAGCAGCACCTTTGAACCGGCCGTTCCCATCCGGGCAGAATTACCCGCGGCAACCACCACCGCACCAAACAGCCCATCCATTTTCTCATTCCTTCCCGTAAAGCCTGCGGAAATTTCAAATTTCCCTTTGGTAAAGCATACCACGGATACGGGAAAATTTCCACTGCTATTTTGCTTTTCCCCCTTACGGGCGGGAATATTGGCCTCATCTATGTTCCGATTTTTTCAGTACGCTTTTCCGTACTTTAAAAAAAGTTAACAATTTACCGTCATTTTTCTTCCCTTTTTTCAAAATTCGCATTGAATTCACACTGCAGAGTATGATAAAATGAAGCAGCAAATTGAAAAAGAGCATGGCAAATTATCTGTCCGAAAATGGGGGCAATTCTTTATGGACATATTTTCCGTCTTCACTCTGTTGGGCGGGCTTGCTTTCTTCCTCTACGGAATGAACGTGATGTCCTCCGGGCTTGAAAGAATGGTTGGCGGTCGTCTGGAATCGGTTCTTAAATCCATGACCTCCAATAAGCTGAAAAGCCTGGCCTTGGGCGCGGTGATAACGATCGCCATTCAGTCGTCCTCCGCTATGACGGTCATGCTGGTAGGCCTTGTCAACTCCGGTATCATGCAGCTCAGCCAAACCGTGGGCGTGATCATGGGCTCCAGCATCGGTACCACGCTTACCGCTTGGATCCTGAGTGCCACAGGAATTCAAAGCGATAATTTCTTCCTGCAGATGCTAAAGCCCGAGTCCTTCTCTCCCGTGATCGCCCTGATCGGCATTTTCCTTGTAATGGCCCATAAGGAAGGAAAGAAGCGGGATATCGGCAACATCCTTTTAGGCTTTGCCATTTTGATGACCGGAATGACCTTTATGAGCAATTCTGTCAGTCCCCTTGCCGATATGCCCTTCTTTCAGGATATCCTGATCATGTTCAAAAACCCCATCATGGGCGTTTTGCTGGGCACAGTGGTCACCGGCGTCATTCAAAGCTCCGCCGCCTCCGTCGGTATCCTGCAGTCCCTTTCCATGACCGGAAGCATTACCTACGGCATGGCGATCCCCATTATCACAGGCTTGAATATCGGCACCTGCGTCACCGGCCTTCTCTCCAGCATCGGGACGAACAAAAATGCAAAGCGCGTAGCCGCGGTTAGCATCTATTTCAAGATCATCGGCACGGTTATCTGCCTTTCGGGCTTTTACATCCTCCATGCCATCTTCCATTTCGATTTTGTAGATTCCCCCATAGGCACGCTGGGCATCGCTGTCGTACATACTCTGTTCAACGTGATAAACACTTTTATCCTTCTGCCCTTTACAAACCAGTTGGAGAAGCTTGCGAAAATCACCATTCGGGATAAGAATGAAAAGGAAGAGCTTCTGGACGAGCGTCTTCTCAACTCTCCCGCTTTCGCTATTGTAGAGTGCCGGAATCTGGCGGTCAACATGGCAAAGGCCGCCCGGGATTCCATGCTGGCTGCCATTGAGATAACCGGAAATTACGATTCCAAGAAGGCCGAAGCCATTACGGAAATGGAAGAGCAGATCGACCTTTACGAGGACAAGCTCGGCACCTTCTTAGTAAAGCTCAGCAGCAAAACCCTTACCAAAGCTGACAGCAACGGTGTTTCCGAGCTGCTTCACTGCATCGGTGATTTTGAACGCATCGGTGATCACGCCGTCAATATTCTGCGGGTGGCCCAGGAGATCCACGACAAGGATCTTCACTTCTCAGAAATGGCACAGCGGGAATTGGCCGTCATCACCAAAGCCATCGTTGACATTTTGAACCTGACTGTAGATGCCTTTGAGAAAGACGACATCGCCGTTGCCGGTAAAGTTGAGCCCCTTGAACAGGTCATCGACGGCCTGAAGGCAGAGTTGAAGGCACGTCATATCCGCCGCCTGCAGGACGGTCGCTGCACCATTGAGCTGGGCTTTGTGCTTTCCGACCTTCTCACCAATTATGAACGGGTCTCCGATCATTGCTCCAACGTGGCTGTCACCGTGATCCGGATCAGGAATTCCACCTTGGATACTCACGGTTACTTAAATGAGGTAAAAGCCGGAGGCGATGCGGTTTTTACGGAAGCCTTCAATACATATGCCCAGGTTTACAGCCTTGCTTCCGAGCCTTCGGAGGACATAGACGGGCCTGCGGAGGAAGGCGTGAACGGGCAATTGAGCTTTGACCAGCAGGTATAAGGCCATAAAGCTGAAATAATAAAGCTGCTTGCCATTTCGTGCAAAGCACAAACGCTTCTAAAAAATTTGCAGAGAGCCATTGACAAAAGGAACATTGGTGCTTATACTATTCACATCAAAACTTTTTGATGTGAGGTAACACATGAGGACTTACCAAGAAAACGCAAGGGTATTTAAGGCTTTGTGCGACCCTAAACGCCTTGCTATTTTGGAGCAATTACGCAGTGGCGAAAAGTGCGCCTGTGTATTGCAAGAACCAATGGATTTAACACAGTCGGGTCTATCTTACCACATGAAAATTCTATGTGATTCCGGGCTTGTGGTAAGCCGTCAAGAGGGTAAATGGACGCATTATCGTTTGAGTGATACTGGCAGGGACGAAGCGGTAAAGCTATTACTAGCTCTTACCACACCGGACGCAGAGCGAGCGTGTAGATGTTCCTCATGTGATAAATAAACGCCATCATAGTGGGATGGCGTTTCTCTCAGCACTAAACATCAAATTTTTTTGATATGTTGTCCGATAAATTGAAAGCGAGGTTTCTCTATGGGCGTATGGCAATTTATCCAAGACCAGGTGTTAGGCATGAAATGGCTGAATGAGCTGATTGGCAGGGGCCTTTCCATGCTGGGGCTGGACGTGGAGGAACGCATAGGAGGAAGTATTCAGTTTTTCCTCTATGACGTGTTGAAGATCACTGTGCTGCTTTGCCTTTTGATTTTCGTGATTTCCTACATTCAGAGTTATTTCCCACCGGAACGAAGCAAGAGGATATTAGGACGGTTTCATGGTGTCGGCGCAAATATCATATCTGCCTTGCTGGGAACTGTGACGCCTTTCTGCTCTTGCTCGTCTATTCCTCTTTTTATCGGCTTTACCAGCGCAGGGTTGCCGCTGGGGGTTACATTCTCTTTCCTGATTTCGTCCCCCATGGTGGATTTGGGAAGTCTTATTCTTTTGATAAGTATTTTCGGTACAAAGGTTGCTGTCATCTATGTAATTGTCGGTTTAGTGATTGCTGTAGTGGGTGGTACTTTAATTGAAAAGCTGCACATGGAACCGTATGTGGAGGAATTTATCCGTACTGCCGGCGGCGTGGATATTGAATCTCCTACTCTGACGAAACGGGAACGAGTACAATACGCCAAGGAACAGGTCATTTCTACATTCAAAAAAGTATTTCCATACGTTTTGACTGGTGTAGGAATTGGCGCAATCATTCACAACTGGATTCCGGAAAACTGGATCGAAACGGTGTTGGGCGGAAACAATCCCTTTGGCGTTATCCTTGCAACGCTGGTAGGTGTCCCCATGTATGCGGATATTTTCGGCACCATTCCGGTGGCAGAAGCCCTGCTCTATAAGGGTGCACAGCTCGGCACGATTTTGGCCTTTATGATGGCTGTCACAACACTGAGTTTGCCGTCTTTGATTATGCTTCGCAAGGCTGTGAAACCGAAGCTGCTGGCACTGTTCATCGGTATTTGCACCATCGGCATTATCCTTGTGGGCTATCTGTTCAATGCGTTCCAATTTTTGCTTATATAATTTTTAGGAGGAATCAATTATGGGACTGTTCAGCAAGAAGAAAGAAGAAACAAAATCCTGCTGCTGTGGTGGCAACTGCACCCCGGAAACGATGGCACAAGCAGAAGCGTCCAAGTCTGGCGTTGGGGTGAAGGTACTGGGAAGTGGTTGCGCTAAATGCAAAGCACTGGAAAATGCCGCCCGTGAAGCTCTTGCGGAATTGGGAATGGACACAACCATCGATCATGTAACGGACTTTGCGCAGATCGCCGCTTACGGGGTTATGACTACCCCTGCGCTGGTGGTGGACGGAAAAGTCGTGTCTTATGGCAAAGTGTTAAAAAGAGAAGAAGCTAAAGCTGTCATTGCAGCAGCAAGGAAGTAACGCTGTGCTTGTCTTTTCTATTCGTTCCCCCGACTTTTCAAAAAAGCCATTCCCTAGGCCGGATAGAGATTGCCCCAGGATACGAAAACCGTCGCAACGAAAAGCATTTTGAAAATAGCGCTCGTTTCTCCTGCGCCCGTGCAGTTCTAAACCGCACGAGCGCTTCTTTATGCCTTGAGACGCTTGGTTCCAAAGCCGCCCTCTGCTACCGGGCCCGCCTGCCCCCATTTTGATTCTCACACAAGAAAATAAGATGAAGAATTTGCATATAACAACCATCAGGAGGCACTGGCAATAGAGGAAACGGCTGCCTTTTCTGTGTCAGGCTTTATTCTTTTTCTCCGGGATATACCGACAGACTGTCCTTTCGGTCCAGGGTGGCGAGAAAAACCTTCTCCGGCTTTGATATTCCAAGAGCCTTGAGCTGAGCTTTCAGCCACGCCTCATCCTTTCCCGCCATCCGCAATTCGTCGCCCATCACGTTGCCGTCCACGACTACATTCCAAAGCAGCTCCGTCTTCTGAACGGGCAGCTTCATGTCGTTGGGGCTTGCCGGCCTGTACTGGGCTTTGGGAAGAAAGCTCACATTGCCGTTTTGCTCAAACACAGCAGTCTGCACCTCACTCAGGTCAAAAAAGCCTGCCAGCCTCGCCATGGTAAGGAATTCATTGATATCAAGCCTTGCCTTTTTTAAACTCTCTTTATTCAGCACTCCGTTCTGCAAAAGGATGATGGGCTTTCCGCCGAAAAATGCACGCATTCTGTTGGACTTGGAAGAACAAAAAGAGATTGCTACAGCGACCAGCCCGTAGACAACCATGGCGATCACGGGCCGCATAGGCGCCTCCAGCTCTGTGGCAAGCTCCGCCGCGATAGAGCCGATGGTGATCCCTGTGATGTAGTCAAACATGGTAAGCTGAGAGATTTGTTTATTCCCCATCAGCTTTGTAAGGATAAACAGAATGATCAGGGAAAGCAGGCTTGTCCCCATTATTTGCAGAAGCTCCATGTACATTTCTCCTTTTTGCCGGGATCTGATATCGGTTAGCTTTGCCGCAAACAGAAAAAATATTCTTTAGCTGGGGCTTGACAAACCGTCTTTATTGTATATAATGGATATATACAATATTTCGATGCAGAGAAATATTGCCGCCGAACGGGGAATGGCCGCCCAAAGCCTACGGAACGACAAAAGGCGGTTCGGCAGCGGAAAGCGAGGCGTATCTTGCAGATACTTATCAGCAATCAAAGCGGAAAACCAATTTATGAACAGATCACCGAGCAGGTAAAAGCGCTGATCCTTGGAGGCAGCCTGCAGGAGGGAGATGCGCTCCCCTCCATGCGGCTGCTGGCAAAGGAGCTTCGTATCAGTGTCATCACCACAAAGCGTGCCTATGAGGAGTTGGAACGGGATGGCTTTCTTTATTCCGTTCCCGGAAAGGGGAGCTTCGTGGCAGGAAAAAATCTGGAACTTGTCCGGGAAGAACAGCTTCGCCAGATCGAAGCCCACCTCTCCCAGGCAGTGGAGGCCGCCGCCCTATGCGGGCTCACCCTGCAAGAGCTGACCGATACCCTAAGCCTGCTCTACAACGAACGGGAGTGATCCCGGAAAGGAGCATATTCCCATGGAAAATGCCATTGAACTCATGGGTCTGACAAAGAAGTACAAAAACTTTACCCTGGACCGTATCAGCCTGACTCTGCCCGCCGGCTGCATTATGGGCTTTATCGGGGAAAACGGCGCGGGAAAAAGCACCACCATCAAATCCATGCTGGGCCTGATCCGCCCCAGTGGCGGGGAGATCCGCCTTTTGGGAAAAGATCCCCTGAAAAACCGCGGCGTCATGGAAGACGTGGGCGTGGTGCTGGATTCCGGATTCTTCCCCTGCAGCATGACTGCCCGCCAGGTGGGCTATATGCTGGAAAGCATATATAAAAATTGGGACAGTGAGAAATACCGGGATCTGACGGAAAAATTCGAACTGCCGGAAAAGACAAAGCTCAAGGGCTATTCCCGGGGCATGATCATGAAGCTGTCTCTGGCGGCGGCGTTGTCCCATCACCCCCGGCTGCTCATTCTGGACGAAGCCACCAGCGGCCTCGATCCCGTGGTGCGGGACGACATTCTGGACCTCCTGCTGGAATACATTCAGGACGAGCAGAACAGCGTCTTCCTCTCCTCCCACATCACCGGGGACCTAGAAAAAATTTCAGACTATGTGGTGTTCCTCCACCAGGGAAAAATCGTTTTAAGTGGGGAAAAAGACCTGCTGCTGGACCGTTATGGGCTCCTAAAATGCGGGGAAACAGAGCTTTCCGAATTGGACCCTCAGGCCGTGATCGGGCTGCGCCGGAGTGAATTCGGCTGTTCGGCGCTGGTGGAAAAGTACCGGCTCCCTGCGGGGCTTTTAGTGGAGCCCGCTACCCTGGACGACATCATGCTCTATCATATCAAGGGCGAAAAACCTGGAAAAGGAGGAAACTGAAATGAAGGGACTCTTGTATAAGGAAGTGCTCAGCGCACGGCAGGCGCTGGCCACCGCGTTTCTCATGTGTGTCTTCTTTGCCGTCGCCGCCTGCTTCGGCGGGGAGCTTATGATGGGCGCCGCCACCGGCGGTATTGTATCCCTTTCCTTTATGATGCCCATTACCTCCCTGCAGATGGACAGGGCCAACGGCTGGGATAAATTCATCTGCTCCTCCCCCATTCCCCGGAGCAGGACCATGCTGGCGAAATATATTCTGGTGCCAGGCACCACCACCTTTTTCCTCTGCATCGGCCTGATTCCCGATTTGGCCTGTGGCATGCCGGTGCCGCCCATTTCCTTTTTATTCTATCTATCTGTAATCCTCATTCTGGATTCCATTGCCATTCCGGTCTGTATCCGGTGGGGACAGAGCATGCTGGTGCCGATGTTCCTGCTGATCTTCGGCGTGCCGCTGGCACTGTATCGGGCGGGCGTCTTCGGAAAATCCGCCGATCAAATTCTGGAGTTCCTGCTGGGCGGCACGGGAACCGGAACGGCAACCGCCTGTGCGGCTTTTGGGATCGCCATGGCGTTGATGGCAGGCTCCTATTTCATGTGCTGCAGGCTCTACAAGCGCATGGAATTCTGAATTTTCTCTTACTTTCCTTGCAGAATAGTATCGGTCATGCTACAATTGGGAACAGCTTAAGAGCCGGTTCCGGCTCGCAGAAAAGGAGTCCATCATAACCATGAGCGACAACGAAAAAAAGCCCGAAAAAAGCAAGGCCCGAAAAGGCGGCTGGAAGGGCCATCTGGCCGCGATCCTGCTGACGCTGATCGCCTTTGCCGTATACGACTACGTGGAGCTGCCGGCCTATAACATCCAGTCCGGCGAGACCTGGTTCACCGTTTGCGCCGTGATCGCCCTCTTCGGTATCCTGGAGCTGATCTTCAATTCCGGCCTGCGCATTGAAACCACCGATGTGCCTTCCAAAATGATATTCGGTTCCTCCAAAGGCGGCTTTACCCTGAAGCATACGGGCCCAAAAAGGACTCTGGGCAAATATGCCGTCTACACGGCGGTGGTGATCGCCGCCATCGGCCTCATTTGCTCCTTTGCCTCTTCGGAGATCTTCCACGCAAAGCGCTATGCCGCTATAGCGGGGCCTATTGAAACAAGAGACTTCATTGCCGACACTCCGGCTTCTGAAACCATTTCCGACATTGCGCTGATGGACACAAACAGCGCCCAGATCATCGGCGCAAGGGCTCTGGGTTCTTTAAACGAACTGGTCAGCCAGTTCGAGATCAACCCCCAATATACCCAGATCAATTTAAACGGCAGGCCCATGAAGGTCACGCCTTTGGAATACGCCGATTTCTTCCGCTGGTGGAATAACCGTTCCTCCGGGGTCCCGGGATATATTGCGGTGGATCCTGTAGAAAACACCAGTAAATATGTAAAGCTTCCCCAGCCCATTCAATATACGGAATCCGCCTATTTCAGCAAAGACCTTCGCCGCCATCTGCGGTTCTCCTACCGCACCGCCATTTTCGGAAATTCCTATTTTGAGATCGGCGAGGACGGCGCGCCCTACTATATCACCTCCGTGCTGAAAAAGAGCATCTTCCTGTTTGGCGGAACCGATGTAAAGGGCGCGGTCATTTTGAACGCCTGCACAGGTGAGACACAGTATTATGATGTAGACGACATTCCCAGCTGGGTGGACATCGTCTATGACGGAGATATGCTGACCCAGCGCTACGACTGGTACGGCGAGCTTTCCGGCGGCTACTTCAACTCCCTGTTTGCCAAGAAGGACTGCAAGCGGGTCACCGACGACTTCGGCTACAAGATGTTTGACGACGACGTGTGGGTCTTTACCGGCGTGACAAGTGTTGCCTCCGACCAGTCCAACATCGGCTTCGTGCTGATGAATTCCCGTACTGCTGAGATCCGTTATTACGCTATTCCCGGCGCGGAGGAATACTCCGTCATGCGCTCTGCCGAAGGCGAGGTGCAGAACCTGGGATATACCGCTTCCTTCCCCTCCGTTATAAATGTTGAGGGCCAGCCCACCTATATCATGGTTTTGAAGGACAAGGGCAGCCTTGTCAAGCAATATGCCCTTATCCATGTGGAACGCTACAACATTGTCGTCACCGCCACTACCCAGCGGGAGGTCATGGCAAAATACAAAAACGCCCTGAACCAGAACGGCATGCTTACGGGAACCGTTTCCGCAGATGATTTGAACGCCGAAACGGTCACGGTAAAAGATATAAAATACCTGGTGCAGGAAGGAAATTCTTACGCCTACCTTATTACGCAGAACGGCAGGATCTACAAGGTGAATTGCAGCGAATTTGAGACCGTGGTGCTCATAGAGCCCGGCGACCGGGTGAAGCTTTCCGCTGCGGAAGAGGAAAACGGGATCTACACCGTGCTTTCTCTGGAAATCTGAGTAAAGCTGATCGCCTTTACAGAAATCGGCAGGCGGCGCAGTACTGCGCCGCCTGCCGATCGATTTTTTGATTTATTTCCGGCGGCTGATCAGCCGCTTTTTGAAAGCACGGAACTTTTCCGCATAGCGGGTGGTATAAAAGATACCGCAAAGCAGGATCCCCAGAATGATCCCCAGCATGGCACTGGCAATTTCCTTATAGGGCGACTGTGCCGCCACCTCGCAGAGGTCGATCACCATGTAAATGCCATAGGCTGCGAGAGCTGTCAGCAGCACCCGGCGGATCCGCCTGACCATTTTCTGCTTTTCCTCGTTGCTGTAGTCCGCCACCTGCAAGACGGTCTCTTTCATCTTTTTATCTGTTTCTTCCGTTCTCTTTTCTCCGGACAGAATTTCTTCCAATCCAATACCAAAATATTCCGAAATCTGAATAAGCAGATCCAGGTCCGGCAGATTGTTCCCGTTTTCCCATCGGGAAATGCTTCGGTTCGTCACGCCCAAAAGCTCTGCAAGCTGCTCCTGGGTCCATTCCTTTTCCTTACGAAGTTCTTTTAAGAATCCGCCGATTTTTTGCTGGTTCACAGCTTCACCATCTCCTTCCGTTTTGTTTAGCTTAACACACACCCATGAAAAATTACAGGACGCAAAGCGGGAATTCCAAAAAAATTTGCCGCCGCAGCCTCAAAACTTGAAAAGGGACGGAAAAAAAGGTAAAATATCCCCATACTTTTTGGAAAGCACCTCCCTTGAACCGAAAAAAACTGAAACGGAAGGAAAGCTGCTTATGAATATCAAGCTTTACCGTACACCGGGAGAATTCCTGGAGGAAAACTCCGGCTTTCTCCAAAAATATGAAGCGGTGTGCCAGCTAAGCCTGGGAAACGCCGCCGCTCACAGAGACGAGCCCTGCCGCCCGGACCTGCTCTTCGGCCGGTGCGAGGAGGAAGGAAGGGGCGTGCTGCTCTTCGGCAACCTCCTGCCCCATAATCTGTGCTTAAACGCCATTCCCGGCGACCCCGCCGCCCTTTCCGCCGCCGTGCTGCTGGCGGAGTACCTAAGAAAGGAGAAAATCCGGATTCAGGGCGTCAACGCTTCCAAAGTGCTGTGCAACGCATTTTTCTCCGCTTACGGCGGCTCTTACCGGGTGCGTGCCGGTATGGACATCATGGTCTTGAAGGAACTCATTGAACCTCCTGTCGTATCAGGCAAACTGCGCCTTGCCGAAGAAGAAGACGTTTCACTGATAACGAATTGGCACCGCGCGTTCTACCGGGAGGCTCTGCACGAAGAACCGCCGGAAGACATTGAAGACCGTGTTCGGGCCCATATTGGCCGCCATGCCCTGTTCGTGTGGGAAAGCCCGGAAGGAGAAACCGTCTCCGCCGCTCACATTTGCGCCCGAGAACTGGAACACGGCGCAAGCATCAGCGGCGTCTACACGCCTCCGGAGCAAAGAGGCAAAGGCTATTGCCAGAACACGGTAGCCGCCATTTGCCGAAAGCTGCTGAAGGAAGGAAAAGAATACTGCACCCTGTTTGTGGATAAGGCAAATCCCATCTCCAACCGGGTCTATGAAAAAATCGGCTTTGAAATCATAGAAGATAATTTTGACTGCCGTTTGGAAAACACATGAGCATGGAAACACTGTTTCAGAAAACCGTTTCCAACTGGAAAGACTGGGGAGCGGTCTATCAGTCGATCCCCGCCTTTTCTCCTTTGGCAGCGGAAATTTACCGCCGGGAAGGGCTTGCTTTTTCACCTCTGCAAAGCCTTACCTCCGGCACCAACGCCGTGTTCCGCTCGGGGAACACCGTGGTGAAAATCTTCTTCCCCAAGGAAAGCGGTCTTGACCCCGCGCCGGATTTTCACAACGAAGCCGCCGTCTGCGGCCGGCTGACGGAAACCGGGATCCCCACCCCCCGGCTGTTAGCTCAGGGATGCATCCGGGATAAATACGATTTCTATTATCTCATCACGGAATACGCGGAAGGCCGGGAAGCGGGCGATTGGCTTTTGGAAGCTTCCCCGGAACAAAAACGGAGCTTTGTCCGGCGACTGAAAAATGTATTATGTAAACTAAATTGCCCGGCAAGCGGTCTCATCCCTTCGATCGACCTATTGAAGCGGGCTGTGGAAAACCCACGGCTTTCCGAATTGCCCGATTCCTTGGCAAAGGATCTGCAGGACAGAGTCAAAAT
Organism: uncultured Acutalibacter sp.; assembly: GCA_964577585.1. GTDB lineage: Bacteria > Bacillota > Clostridia > Oscillospirales > Acutalibacteraceae > Acutalibacter. The sequence goes on along the minus strand of CAZNZS010000017.1, from coordinate 19,775 downwards.
TCTTGATCTGTCTCAAACAGTATTGGTACACGGAGATCTGACCGGAGAAAATTTGTTGGTAACGCATAAAGGTGATGTCCTTGTCATAGACTGTGCCGACGCCTGTCTAGCCCCTGCCTGGTATGAGCTGGGCCCCATCGCCATTGAGCTGTTCCGCTGCGATCCCTTTTTGCTGCGGGAATTTGCCGGCGATAATCCTGAAGAATTTATCGAAAGGCTTTTAGACAGCATCAGTCTCCATGACTTTGGCTCGAGCCTTCTTCAGTCGGCAGCCCAAAAGACAGGAACCGCACCTTTCTCCGGACTGCATGAAGTGAAAACGCTTTTCGAACGCCTTCTGCGGGCCGATATTTCACAATAATCCCCTTGCTTTTCTTTCGCCGCCGGCCTACAATACTGGTAAAGGCCCGATTTGGCCTTATCGAATTTGAGGATGTGATTTTGTGAATTACAGAACATTAGGCCGCACCGGGATCAAGGTAAGTGAGATCGGTTTGGGCAGTGAAGCCTTTGTGAACCACACGGTCGATTATGGCGTAAAGCTGATAGAAACAGCGCTGAATGCCGGTATCAATTACTTCGATCTCTACAACCCCGAGCCCTATGTGCGTGACGCTTTTGGCAAAGCGATGAAGGGCCGCAGGGAAAAATTCGTGATGCAGGCCCATCTTTGTTCCGCCTGGCTGGATGGGCAATATAAGCGCACCAGAAATATGGACGAGGTGCGCGCCGCCTTTGCCGACCTGCTTTCCAGGCTTGATACAGATTACATAGACGTGGGAATGATCCACTACGTGGACGAGCAGAAGGATTATGATACCGTTTTTGGCGGCGAGGTCCTGGCCTTTGCCAAAGCGCAGAAGGCGGCCGGAAAGATCCGGCATATCGGCATGAGCACCCACAATCCGAGAGTTGCCATTCAGGCTGCTCAAAGTGGGGAGATGGACGTTATCATGCTGAGCATAAACCCGGCTTACGACCTTCTCCCTCCCAACGAAAATGTAGACGCGCTTTTTGAAAAATCCACCTATGAGGCCCCGGACGTGCTTTCCAGCATAGACCCGGAACGCCAAAAGCTTTACAGCCTGTGCGAAAGTCTGGGAGTCGCCCTCACTGTCATGAAGCCCTATGGCGGCGGAGCGCTGCTGAAAGCGGAGGAATCTCCCTTCGGCGCGGCCATGACCGTTGCCCAATGCCTTCACTACTGCCTGACCCGTCCCGCCGTGGCAACCGTATTGGCCGGCGCCCGCAGCGAAGAAGAGCTTCTGGAAGCCGCGGCCTACTGCGACCTTCCGGAAGAGCAAAAGGATTATTCCGCCCTGCTCAGCTCCTGCCCGGCCCACCCCTTTACCGATAAGTGCATGTACTGCGGCCATTGCGCCCCCTGCACAGTGGGCATTGACATCGCGACGGTCAATAAATTCGCGGACCTTTGCGAGGCCCAGGGAATGGTTCCGGAAACCCTCAGGGAACACTACAACGTGTTGCAGGTAAAAGCCGGTGCCTGTATCCATTGCGGCGCCTGCGAGCTCCGCTGCCCCTTTGGGGTCAAGATCATTGAGCACATGGAAAAAGCAAAAAATATTTTTGGAGAATAGATGCCTCACTTTTTCGCATAAAAAACAGAGCGGCAAAGCCGCTCTGTTTTCTTTTGCTATTTTCAGTTGAGGAACCCTTCAATGATCTTTTCTTCGGCTTCCTTTTCCGTCAGGCCGAAGGTACGCAGCTTCAAGATCTGCTCTCCCGCAATCTTTCCTATGGCCGCCTCATGGATCAGTTCGGCGTCGCAATGATTGGCAGAAAGCTCCGGAGCCGCATCCACCCGGCCATGCTCGGCCAGAATGGCGTCGCATTCCGAATGCCCTGTGCAGGGCGCGTTTCCGATAATGCGGGAATGATAGGCCTGATGAGATTCTCCCCTGGCTACCGAACGGGAGATCAGATCCACGGCGGAGCCTTCCCCCTCCATGAAAACCTCAAATTCGGTGCTTGCCTCCTGCTCGTTCTCCGTCAAAATGCTTTCCTTCACAATGAGCTTTGCATTCTTTCCCAGGGATGCTTTTGTTTTCCGGTAAGCTCTGTCAACGCCGCCTATCTGGGAGGTCTCCATCTTTAAGACGGTACCCTCGCCCAGCTCAGCCTCGGTGACAGGATCGATGCTGCGGATCCCCGGCCCTTTGCCGGTGCCCACATGTTTTTCAATGTATTTCACCTGCGCGCCCGGCTCCAAAAAGAACCGATGGATCCCGTTATGTCTGGCAGGCTCTCCGGTTTCCGTATGCACGCCGCACCCGGCCACAATGGTGACCTGTGCCCCCTCGCCCACATAAAAATCATTGTAAACCAGATCGTCCACATCCCCGTGGGTCACGCAGGCGGGAATGGAAACAGTCTCGCCCTTGGTATTCGGCAGAATGTGAATGTCAAGCCCCGGCTTCTCCGTTTTCGGGGTGATCAGCACATGCTCTGTGGAGCGAAGCTCCGCGCATTTTCCGTCCTCTCTGATGCTGTAGGCTCCCGAAAAGCCTTCCTTCCAGTTGGATATCTCATCCAAAAGCTTTTTTGTCACGCTGTTCATGAAAAGATCGCCCCCTGTCTTACGCAGCCCTCGCAGGGCGCGTTCCCCGAAGTGAGCGTAGGCAGGATCTCCTGGGCCGCGCCCCTTCGCTGCAGTCTTCCTCCCGCGATCACCGCGATTTCGTCCGCGATCTGCAGGATCCTTTCCTGATGGGAAATGATCAGCAGGCTGCCGCCCATTTTGCCCCTCAGCTCATTGAACACCTGAATGAGATTCTGAAAGCTCCAAAGATCGATCCCCGCCTCCGGCTCGTCAAACACCGAAAGTCGGGTGTGTCTCGCCAGCACTGTGGCAATCTCAATGCGCTTGATCTCACCGCCCGAAAGAGAAGCGTCCACCTCACGGCCGATATACTCCCTGCCGCAAAGCCCCACGCGACTCAACTGGTCGCAGGCCTCCTTTTCCGAAAGGCTTCTCCCGGCCGCCAGCTCCATGAGTCGCCGAACTGTAAAGCCCTTAAAGCGCACCGGCTGCTGAAAGGCAAAGCTGATCCCAAGCCTCGCCCGCTGTGTCACGTCAAGACCGGTAATATCCTCGCCGTCCAGCAATATTTCCCCACTGTCCGGCGTTTCAAGGCCCGAAATGATTTTTGCCAGCGTCGTTTTTCCGCCGCCGTTAGGGCCTGTGATGACCGTCAGCTTCCCTTCCGGGACCTGCAGGCTCACATCCTGCAAAATCGCCGTCCCGTCCGGCGCCGACCATGAAATACTTTTCAATTCCAGCATGTTTCTTTTCCTTTCCGTTCGCATATCCTTGCTTATGTCATTATAGCTTCTTATCTGCCGGAATGCAATTCATCCGTGAGCTTTTTCACCTGCCAAGTCGCAGCGCTCTTGATGCGTTCAGCACCGCCAGAATGAGCACACCCACGTCGGCAAACACGGCCTCCCACATGGTGGAGAGCCCTGCGGCGCTCAAAATCAGAACCAGAAGCTTTACAGCCAGCGCGAATATGATATTCTGCCGCACAATGCTCAGCGTTCCTCTGGAGATCTCAATCACCTTTCCGATTTTTGAAGGCTTGTCGTCCATTAATACGACGTCGGCCGCCTCAATGGCCGCATCAGAGCCCAAAGCTCCCATGGCAATGCCGATATCCGCCCGTGAAAGAACCGGCGCGTCGTTGATGCCGTCGCCCACAAACACAAGCTTGCCTTTTTCGGTTTTTGTCTTCATCAGCTCTTCTACCCGTTCCACCTTGTCTCCGGGCAGCAGCTCCGTATAGACCCGGTCGATCCCAAGCTCCGCTGCCGTCGCTTCGCCCACGGCCTTCGCGTCGCCTGTCAGCATCACCGTTTTTCGAACTCCTCCGGCTTTCAGTGCCGTTATGGCTTCCCGGGCATCCGGCTTTATCTCGTCTGAGATCACGATATGACCCATGTATCTGCCGTCCACCGCCACGTGTACTGTGGTCCCCACATGATGGCACGGCTTCCAATGAGCTCCGGCTTCCTCCATCAGCTTATCGTTTCCGACCCATACGGTTTTTCCGTCCACCTTTACCCGGAGCCCGCGGCCTGAAAGCTCTTCAGGCTCCGATACTCTCGATGTGTCAAGCTCCTTCCCGTAAGCCTCCAGCAAAGAGCGGGAAATGGGATGGTCCGAATAGCATTCCGCCAGAGCCGCTGTTTCCAGCAGAGCCTCCTCGGAATATTCCTGGGGATGGACTGCGGTAACATGGAATACGCCCTTTGTAAGTGTTCCCGTTTTGTCAAAAACCACGATCTCCGTCCGGGAAAGGATCTCAAGATAATTGGCTCCCTTTACCAGCACGCCGCTTTTGGAAGCCCCGCCAATCCCACCGAAAAAGCTCAGCGGCACGGAAACCACCAAAGCGCAGGGGCAGGAAACCACCAGGAACATCAACGCCCGGCTTACCCAGCTCGCCCAGGAGCCTCCGATGATGACAGGCGGCAAAACCGCCAGCAGCACCGCGCCTATCACGACTGCCGGCGTATAATACCGGGCAAATTTCGTGATGAAATTTTCTGTCTTTGCCTTTTTGGCGCTGGAATTTTCCACCAAATCCAGGATCCTCGCTACTGTGGATTCTCCATATGGCTTCGTCACTTGCACACGCAGTAGTCCGCTCTGGTTGATGCATCCGCTTATGACCTCCGCTCCCGGGGAAACCTGCCTAGGCACAGCTTCGCCCGTAAGCGCGGCAGTGTTCAGGAAGGAGCTTCCTTCCAGCACGATGCCGTCCAGCGGCACGCGCTCTCCCGCCTTGATCACAATGGTGTCCCCTGTCCTGACCTCTTCCGGGTCTGTCTCTACCAGCTCTCCGTTTACCTCAATGTTGGCATGATCCGGCCTGATATTCATAAGCTCGGAAATGGAGCGCCTCGACTTTCCCACAGCGTAGCTCTGAAACAACTCCCCCACCTGATAGAACAGCATGACAAATACGGCCTCTGGATATTCCCCTTCTCCGAAAAATCCAGTACAGAACGCCCCTACCGTGGCCAGCGCCATCAAGAAATTCTCATCGAAGACCTGGCCGTGGACGATATTTTTTGCGGCCTTCCAGAGCACATCCCAACCGATCACAAAGTAGGCAGGCAGGAAAAGAAGAAATCGCAGCGGACCCTGATACGGGATCAATACCGCCGCCAACAGCAGCAGGGCGCTGATCACGATCCGAATCAAAACTTTCTTTTGTTTTCTAGTCATAAGATCACCTCAGTGCATCCGTTGTAGATTTACATAATCTGTTTACATAAAATCATTTTACAAGAATGGTACAGTCCGGCTCCACCCGCCGGCAGGTCTTGATCACCTTTTGAAGGATCTCATCAAAGCTCCCGTCCTCGGCGTCCAGCATGAGCTTCTGCGTCATGAAGCTCACTGTGCAGTCCCGCACACCGTCAATTTTGCGAATAGCCGCTTCCATTTTCGCGGCACAGTTTGCGCAGTCAAGGTCTTCCAGCTTGAATTGCTTTTTCATATTCTTTTCCCCTTTTTCCTAAAAATTATGCTGTTATGGCTTTTCGGACCGAGGCGCTTATTCGGTGATATGGTCCATGCCCTGACCGAGAATGGTACTCACGTGGTCGTCCGCCAGAGAATAAAATACGGTTTTGCCTTCCCTGCGGTACTTTACGAGCTTGCTTTTCTTTAAGACCTGCAGTTGGTGGGAAATGGCGGATTGGGTCATCCTCAGAAGCTGAGCGATATCACACACGCACATCTCCGACTCAAAAAGAACAAACAGTATCTTCACCCTGGTGGAATCTCCAAACACCTTGAAAAGCTCCGCCAAATCGAAAAGCTGCCCCTCTTCAGGCATCTTTTGGTTCACCTTTTCCACAATATCTTCATGAACGTGCATATACTCACACTTCGGCGCTTCCTTTGACCCGCTCATTTTATAACATCCTTTCATATGAGCAATTGTTCATAAATATAATATGCCTGTTTTCCCGGTTTGTCAATGCAAAAATCAAATTTGCTCCGAAAAATATCCCCCGGCTTCGCCGGGGGTTTTGCATAGACGGGCGAAGCCCTTTGTTACAAGCGGCACGCGTCACGCCGCATTTTCCGAATACGATCTGCTGTGAAAAGCTTTCCCACGGAATGGAGCTTAATAATCCTCCGACCCCGGCATTTCCCTTTCCAGCGCCTGCCAGAATTCTCCGAATTCCCTGTCTGTCATATTTCCTCCGTGGGATAAGATAACATAGTTTGTCCCCAGCCAGTTATAGCGGATATCCGTCGCCGCGTAGCCATTGCGAAGGTAGAACTCTTTCCGCTTGACACGCTGTCCGTTATTGGAAGCTGCGCTGTCAGGCTCTTCAATGTCCACGATCACCCGCCTGTTGGGATTTTCCCGGTGGACTGCCTGCAGGATCTCGGATCCAAGGCCCCTCCCCCGCAGGTTTTCTTTCACTGCAAAGTAAATGATATGAACAATATCCGACCATTCCAGAATGCAGACGAACCCGCAGAAACTGCCCTCGTCGTAGGCTGCCAGCGCTTTGGAATGCCCGGTGGCATCGTTCAGCAGTGGATCCAGCGGACGGCGTTCATTGGCGGGAAAGGCCCGTTCATATAAAGAACGGATCCACGGAATATCCTTTTGACTGGCTGAGCTCACTGTAAGCATGGTCTGATCCACTCCGCCATGGAAAAATCAAAGCGCTTTACCGATCTCGAAGGCTCTCTGGATAGCTTCTTCGGAAGCCGCTCCCGTCACGACCAGCGGCTCCATTCGCTCAAAGCCCCAGCCGTCGAAGGGACGCAGCAGTTCCTCATAATTGGCACGGTATTGGGGATTGTCAGGAGCGCCCTGGGCAAATATGGGGTACAGCTTTTTTCCGGGGCTGATCCTGCATTCGGCGCCCTCTCCCACCCTGTCGTGCAGACAGAAGTGGCGGTTCATAAAGCTCCAGGCCTCACCCTGGGGATATCCCATATAAATTCCCGCGCCGAACACGACTGCCTCCGCTTCGGGCAGAGCGTCAAAATAAGGCCGCAGGGAATCCTTCTGTACGCAGAAGCTATTGAGGGTCTTGCAGGCATGACAGCCGGTACAGCCGCTGAGCCCTTTCCCGATGGGAACCAGCAGAGTTTTGTGTCCCGCTTCCTCCGCCCCCCGCAAAAATGCTTTCACGGCCTTTTGTGAAAGGCTTTTCGGCAGACAGCTGCATGTTACGCCGATGATATTCATGTTTGCTTCTCCTTTCTGGCGGAGCAGGCACTATGCTCCGCATGGTTTCCAAATCAACCGATCAGCATCCGGCCCTCCGGCAATACGGTGTCCCCTTCCTTTTTCGGCCTCAGCATAATGACCAGCGCGAAGGAAACAGGGCCCACACGGCCGATAAACATGGTAAGGCAAAGGATCAGCCGGGAAATCGTTTCCAGCCGCGGCGTAACATTCGCGCTGAGACCCACTGTTCCGAAAGCGGAAACAGCCTCAAACAGGCAGTCCATAAACGGAATGGAAGGATTCAAATTGCTCAGCACACCGGCATCCACAAACACCAGGATCAGGCCGAGCAGCGTCACGGTAACGGCCTTGTTGACCATGGCCGACGGAAAACGGTGCTTCAGCACCACTGCTTCCCCGCTTCCCTTCATGGAAGACAAAACCGTGGCGGTCAAAACCACAAAGGTGCTCACCTTGATACCGCCTGCGGTAGAGCCCGGACAGCCGCCGATAAACATAAGAATACAGGTAAGCACCTTGGTAAGATCGCTTTCCTGCCCGATATCCACAGAGGCAAAGCCCGCTGTTCTGGTATTTACCGATTGGAAAAAGGCCGTGTTCAGCTTGGCAGGAAGGCTGAGCCCTTTCATGGAACCGTTGTATTCCAGAATAAAGAACATCACCGTGCCCACCAAAAGAAGAATCCCGGTGACACTCAGACAGATTTGGGAAAAGAAGCGGAGCTTTTGGGGCTCTTTCCTTTGCAGCCGTGGGCGCAGGGAGTTTACATAAATATCCTGTACCACCACAAAGCCCAGGCCGCCGATGATAATAAGCCCTGAAACGGTAAGGCATACCAAAGGGTCTGCGGCAAAGGCGGTCAGGCTGGAATTGCCCGGTACGAAGCCCAGGATATCAAATCCCGCGTTGCAATAAGCGGAGACCGCCACAAAAATGGAAGGCCAGATCCCCTCAGTTCCGTATTGCGGGACAAAGCGGAGCATCAGAAGCAGAGCACCCAGGGCCTCGCAGCCAAAGGTGAAGCCCAGGATCAGCTTCATCAGGAAAGCGGCGTCAGAGGTCCCACCGCCCGAGGATTCACTTGCAAGGATCCGTTCGCGGATCCCCAGCTTTTTCCGAAGCAGAAGGGTAAAACCAATGGCGAACGTGGAAAAGCCCAGGCCGCCGAACTGAATCAGGCACAGGATCACCGTCTGACCGAAGTGCGACCAGTGAATGGTGGTATTGACTACGGAAAGGCCGGTAACACAGGTAGAGGAAACGGAAGTAAACAACGCTTCCACCCAGCTTGTGGTTCCCTCGTTTGTGGAGATAGGAAGCATCAACAGCAGCGTTCCCGCAAGGATCAGCAGCAAAAAGCTGACAACTATAATCCTGACCGGTGCCGCATTTTTTATCTTTTCGCCCATGCTCTGTTTTGCCATATCGCATCGCCTCACTGACAGTATTTTATCGCATCAGCCTGTCCGCTCCGCTCTTTTTCAGCAGCATCATCAGCGGCAGCCCGAGAACATAGCACACCGCCAGCTCTCCAAGGCCCACGGAAAGCGCTCCTGCGCCAAAGGCCGCCCAGGAAAAATTGCGCCAGGCAAATGCCCCAGCCTCTGAAAGACAGGCAATCTCCAGGCCTACCAAAGCGGAATTGGCCAGAACCGGAGGCAGAGGTGCCAGGAAGGGCACGCCTTTGATCCTGATTTTCGCCGCGGCCCTTGTTCCAAAAGCCGCCAGCAAAGTGGCAAGGGTTCCAAAGACCCAATCCACGATCCCCAGGGGACTTGCCAGATTGGAAAGAAAGCATCCCAGGGCAAGGCCCGGAATGGCAGCCGATGTGAAAACCGGCAGAACGGTAAGTGCTTCCGAAAAGCGGAACTGCACCGCGCCGAAGGCCAGATTCATGGCCGCGGCCGCATAGGTCAGCACCGCATAAAGCGCCGCTGTAACAGCGGCCTGTGCAAGAAATCGGATCTGTTTGGATTCTTTCATTTGAAACTGTCCTTTCGTTCATCTCCTCCAAAATCAAAATCGGAAAACGCAGGAAAAAGGCTCCGCCCAGACACTCGGCCCGGCGGTTTGCCTTCCCTTCAGATCCCTTTTCGGTTTTGCGGAGATTAGTATTGTTTTAGGTCAGGATTTTCCGACTGACCGCCGCTTTTCGAAAGAAATAGGTCTTCGGAAAGCAACGCTAAAATTATATTCCATTCCCCCGCGCAAGTCAATAAGACCCTGCCGCGGAAAAGCAGGACTTCGAAAGGGAAGGCTTTCTCTGAAAGAGAAAGCCCGAGGACCTCGGCTCCCTGCTCGGTCCGTCCCTGCGGGCACCGCTTATATCTGAAAAACGCCGTACAATAGGCCCAGCGTTTTTTGACCCCAGAGAACGGTTTTCCTTATTCCCGGCCCGCTTTTGCCGCGGGCAGCATAACGTGAAACACCGTGTGGCCGCCAGAGGACTCTGCCCAGATCTTTCCTCCGTGAGAATCCGCGATTTCTTTCGCTATAGACAGCCCCAGGCCATAACCGGGGGTCTCTCCTCTCGATTCATCGGCACGGAAAAAGCGGTCAAATATCCGGTGCAGATCCTTCTGCGGGATGCCGGCCCCTTCGTTTTCCACCGTAAGATGATGCCGACCCCGGTTTTCACAAAACAGCCGCAAGGTAATATTGCTGTTCGGAAAACTGTACTTGCTGGCATTGTCAAGCAGGATCGCCAAAAGCTCCGAAAGCTCCTTTTCCCGCCCCATCACCCGGCAGCTGGGAACCACCTCGCTCATCAACTGCCTGCCGGTTTCAAAGAATACCGGCTCAAACAGAGAAACCACTCGGTCCACAGTTTCGCTCAGGTCCGTTTCCAATAACGGCACTTCCGCTTTGGGTCTGTTTTTATCCACATCCGCCCTGGCTAAAGCAAGTAGCTTTTCCACCAGGTCCTTCATTCTCAAAAGCTCCGCCCTGGTCAGCTCAAGCCGCCGGCGGTTTTTCCCGCCGATGCCCTGTACTTCAGGGCTTTGATCCTCCGCCGAAATGACCATGTCCACATTGGAGAGAGCAACCGTCAGCGGCGTTTTCAATTCGTGGGAGGCATCCGCTACAAATTGGTGCTGCTGATCCCATGCTTCCTGCACGGGCCGAGTGATCCATTTCGAAAGGAAAATACTGAACGCAAGGGCTCCCAAGGCTCCCAGGATCCCAATGACGGCGGAGCTTACAGCCTGAGCGCGAAGGGAAGCCTGTTCCCCGTAAAGCCCTGCAAAGGCATACCGCGTTCTGCCCGGTCCCACCTCAATACAGAAGAAACGCACATTCTGCTCAGAGAGGGTCCCTGTTTCAGTTTGCAGCTTCTGCACCGCGGCCACCGCCCCGGAAATGTCGTCGTCCGTCATGAAATGGGGCTGATTTTGCAGCACCAGTACCCTTCCTCCGGGTCCCGTCTCCACCACTGTGACCGGCACAGCGCTATGTCCCCGTTCTCCTTCCATCACGGCGTTTCTCAGCGTGTCCATTCCGGCCTGCCGGTAATGAAAGACGTTTGAAAGATACAGGCCTATGAGCAGCGCCGCCAGAAGTACGGTCACGGCACCTGACAAAACGGCAATAAACTTTCTCTGAAGTTTTCGGATCATCTTGTTTCCTCCAGCCTGTACCCCACGTTCCGCCGAACGGTAAGGCTTACAGCAGAATGGATCAGCGAGAGCTTCCTTCTCAAAAAGGAAATATAGGCCTCCACGTTATTGTCCACCGCGTCAGACTCAAACCCCCACACCTTTGTCAGCAGCGTTTCCTTGGAAAGATACTGCTCCCGGTTCAGTATCAGCAGCCGCATGATCTCGGTTTCCTTCGCGTTCAAGGTCAGCGAGCTTTCTCCGCATTGCAGCCTGCAGGCCGAGGGCGTAAGCTCAATATCTCCAAAAGAAAGAGTATCCGGCGTTATCTTCTGCTGCCTTCGGGTGATGGCTCCAAGGCAGGCGAGCAGCTCCGCGTTTTCAAAAGGCTTTGTCAAATAGTAATCTGCTCCCCGAGTGAGGCCGAGCACTCGATCTGAAAGCTCGCTCTTCGCGGTGAGCATGAGCACGGGCGTGCTGTTCCCCTCTGCCCTGAGAAGGCGAAGCACCTCAAAGCCGTTCAGTTTGGGCAGCATCACGTCCAGAATGATCGCGTCATAGATCCCCGACCGGGCGCTGTCCAGCCCCGCTTCTCCATCGTAAGCCGCATCGGCAATGTAACGCGCCTGTGTCAGGATGTCTTCCAGCGTTTCCGCAAGATTTTTTTCATCCTCCACCACCAGAATTCTCACAATATCACCTCTGTTTTCCGGTTTTATATTCTCACTTATTTACCTGAATTCAAGCTGAAATTCACAGTTTCGTAAAAAATTCGTAAAATTCTTCTCATTTACAGCTTCATTTCAGGTTCACAGGATATCATCTGCTCATCATTTTAACACGAAAGGAGGAAAAAGGCCATGACATTTCGTCATGAGTGGAAGCATCTTTTAACTCCGGCTGAGGCACTGGAAATCAGGAGCCGTCTGCGCTTTTTGATGCAGCCGGATCCTCATGCGGACGAAACAGGCGCATACTTCATTCGCAGCCTGTATTTCGATACTCCGGAGGACAAGGCTCTGCTTGAAAAAATCGACGGCGTAAACAGGCGTGAAAAATTCCGCCTCCGCTGCTACAACGGCAGCCGGGATATGATCCGCCTGGAGAAGAAAAGCAAGCTGGATCTCCTCTGCAGCAAGGAAACAGCCGTACTGAGCCTTCCGGAAGCGAAAGCACTGATCAACGGCGATATCGGTTGGATGGCGTCAGCCGAAGGAAGGCCTGTTGTTACGGAGCTGTATCTTAAAATGAAGTGCGAGGGCCTACGCCCGAAAACGCTGGTGGATTACACACGGGAGCCCTTCATTTACCGGCCCGGAAACGTGCGCGTTACGCTGGACAGCAATATCCGCACAGGCCTCCGCTGCACCGATTTCCTGAACGCAGACTGTGTCACCGTTCCCGCCGGCGACGCCCCGATCATTCTGGAAGTAAAGTGGGACGCATACCTTCCGGACCTGATCAGAGACGCGGTACAGCTCCACGCAAAGCAGGCGGCCGCCTTTTCCAAGTACGCGGCCTGCAGGATCTACGGATAAAAACTAAAGGAGAAATCACTATGATCACTTTTCAAGACATTTTCAAATCCAGCTTTCTGGAAAACATGAGCAGCGTAAGCCTGCTGGACATGGCTCTGGCACTGGTGCTGGCCTTCGGCACCGGCCTGTTCATCTTTTTCGTTTATAAAAAGACTTACCAAGGCGTGATGTATTCCTCCAGCTTCGGCGTTACTTTAGTCGCCCTTACCATGATCACCACCCTCACCATTCTGGCAGTCACCAGCAATGTGGTGCTGAGCCTTGGTATGGTCGGCGCCCTTTCTATCGTCCGGTTCCGCACCGCCATCAAAGAGCCCCTTGACATTGCTTTTCTGTTCTGGTCCATTGCGGCGGGCATCGTTCTGGCTGCCGGGCTCATTCCTCTGGCCGTTATCGGAAGCGTGGTCATCGGCATTGTGCTTTTGGTGTTCGTAAACCGCAAATCCCATGTGGAGCCCTATATTCTGGTGCTTCAATGTGACGGCGGAGAAAGCGAGCAGGCGGCAAAGGCCTTTCTGGACGGCGCCGTCAAGCGCTGCGCCGTGAAAAGCAAAACCGTTCAAAAGGGAGCGGTAGAGCTGAATCTCGATATCCGCCTGAAGGATTCCGACACAGGATTCGTCAACGCGCTCTCCGCGCTCCCCGGCGTTCGCAGCGCTGTTTTAGTGCGCTACAACGGGGACTATATGGGGTGATATTATGTCAACCTCAAAAACATTTGATAAGATCTGCTGCATCGTTCTTGCTCTCACTCTGCTTTTGACTTTTCTGTTTCTCAACGGCAAGGCGCTGGGGATCGAAGCTTCCACGCCGGAAACCGGGTATGAGTCCCTCCTTTTCGACACCGCCCGCGTTCACAGCCTGGATATCGTGATAAGCGACTGGGACGCGTTTTTAGGCACCTGTGAAAACGAGGAATACACCGCCTGCAATGTTGTAATCGACGGGGAAGCCTATAAAAATGTTGGACTCCGCGCCAAGGGAAACACCTCTTTAAGCTCTGTTTCCCAGATGGGCAGCAGCCGGTACAGCTTCAAAATCGAATTTGATCAGTACGAAAGCGGAAAAAGCTACCATGGCCTTGACAAGCTGTGCTTAAACAACCTGATACAGGACAACACCTACTGCAAGGATTATCTGAGCTACCGGCTCATGGAAGAATTCGGCGCGGCAAGTCCGCTTTGCAGCTTTACCTATATCACGGTAAACGGGGAGGACTGGGGGCTGTATCTGGCAGTAGAAGGCGTGGAAGACAGCTTTTTGCAGCGCAATTTCGGCAGCAGTCACGGCGCGCTGTACAAGCCTGACAGCATGAGCTTCGGCGGCGGAAGAGGCAACGGGAAAGACTTTGATATGGGCAATTTCAACGGTAATGCCGAAAAGGAAGCCGAAGGCTCCGGCTCTGGGGAAACTTCAAAAGACGGTCAGGCATCCTCAGGAGACGGCGATATGCCCTTTGGAGGCGGTCAGACGCCTTCCGGGGACGGCAACATGCCATTCGGAGATGGTCAGGCGCCTTCCGGGGACGGCAACATGCCATTCGGAGATGGTCAGGCACCCCCGGTAGACGGCAACATGCCGTTCGGAAACGGTCAAATGCCGCCGGAGGGTATCCAGCCGCCCGAAAACGGAACAGGCTCCTCTGAGGGAAATGGCAAGAATTCATTTGAGAACGGCGGTGCTCCCGGGAATCCCTTCGGAGGTGGCATGGGATCAAACGATGTGAAGCTGCAATATATCGATGACACCCCGGAAAGCTATGCCAATATTTTTGACAACGCCAAAACAGACATTTCTGCCGAAGACCGGCAAAGACTCATTTCCTCGCTGAAAACCTTAAGCTCTTATGAAGATTTGGAAAGCTGCCTTGATATGGAATCGGTGCTGCGATATTTTGTGGTACACAATTTTGTGGTAAACGGTGACAGCTACACAGGCAGTATGATCCACAATTACTATCTGTATGAGAAAGACGGGCAGCTTTCCATGATCCCATGGGATTACAATCTTGCCTTTGGCACCTTTCAGGGGAACGATGCCTCAAACACTGTAAACGACCCCATAGACGAGGTCCTTTCCGACCGGCCCATGCAGGCCTGGATCTTCTCCGACGAAACCTTCACTCAGCAATACCACGAGCTGTTTTCGGAATTTCTCGCCTCTGTAGATATTGAAAATATTCTTGACGAAGCGGTCAGCCTGATCGCCTCCTACGTGGAAAAGGATCCCACCAAATTCTGTACCTATGAGGAATTTGAAGCAGGCACGGAAGCTCTCAGGACCTTCTGCTCCCTCCGCAGAGAAAGCGTTCTTGGGCAGCTCAGCGGAACTATCCCCTCTACTGACTCCGGCCAGGCGGAAGACTCCTCATCATTGATAAATGCCGCCTCGTTGGATCTTTCCGCAATGGGTACTATGAACGCCACAAACGGAGGGATGCCCGGAAATTTCGGAAGACAAAATTTCGAGGATAGGAATCAGGCAAATCAAGCTGCGGAAGAAATCATCGGGGGAACCACCGGCAACAAAGCTATGCCGTCAACGGAGAATATGGAAATGCCTGAAGCGCCCCCCGGCTCAAGCTCCGGCACCGACCACGCAAACGAATGGATCTTTTTGGGAGTATCCGTTTTGGCGCTGCTGCTGGGCCTGATTTTCACAAAGACGGTGAAGCATTAGGCAGCCTTCCGGACGCTGCCGGGCGCTTTCCCGATACGGGCTTTATCCGTTCACCCCGGAAAAAGAGGCCCGACGGGCCCGAAAAAGGCCGTCTTGAGCCAGCAAAAGCCAGCGCCGGTACCGGCGCTGGCTTTTGCTTTCCTGAAGACGCCCTTCTCCCCCTTTTGACAGATATGCAGGCTCAAAGCCGCAGGGGACAGAAAACCGCCATACTATTTTGGGGAGGGATCACCCCTCCTGATATTCAAAGAACAGCAGGGAGGCGTTGACCGTTACCGGAGCCTCGGCAGAATCGCCGACAGAAACGGAAAGGTCGTCCAGCAGGCAGCGGTACCGGCTGTCATGCAGGCGCTGCAAAATCGACTTGGCCGCCGCTTCGCTCCTGCTCGTAAACTGCAGGGTGATCTGGCGGCTAACCAGAGTACTCGTATTGTCCACCGTACCGAAGGAAAGAACGTAATCTTCCGTATCCTTCAAAACGGTGTTGAGCTCCACCATCACGTTCTGCAGATTGTCATAGGGGGCGAGACCCACCGGGTCGGGGTCTTTTTCAAAAATCTCCTCCAGCGCCGCCTCCATGCGCTGCTTTTCCGCCAGCCGGACCTGAGCTGTCTGCAAATCAAGCTCAGCGGATTCCTTCTGGCTTTTCAAAGATTCCAGGGCTGAGGTCATGGGGGTGTAGAACAGCAGATAATAGATGGCTACAAGGCCTACCACCACCAAAAGGCCGATGAGGATGATCTCCCGTGTAGAAAGCTGTCTTTTCATCATGATAGAATCCTTTCCTGACAGAATACTTCGAAGCTTCCAATGCCCGAAACTCGTGTCATTCAGCGCCGGACGATCCTTCGCCCGCAGAATGCAGTTCCATATAAATACTGGTGCGCACGATATCTCCGCCCGTGGTGGCCGCCGTGCTCACCCGGGTGGATTCCACCAGGGGAGATGCCTCCAGCGCACTGACGATCTCCGCCGTCTGGGCCAGTGTCACGCCGAAAAACTCCATGGTCACGGCGCTGCCGTTGATGGAAATGCTGCTGACCTTCGCCCTGGTCCCCACGGCGCTGTCGATCAGGTTCAGAACTTCCATGCGGTCCGTGGTCGCTTCCTCCTGGGGGGTAGCGGAAAACCGGAAATACTCGGTTTCCACCTCGTTATAATCCACAAGGGAGGCATTGACCTCATCCAGCTGAGCATCCACCGCGGCAAGGGCTTTCCGGGCGCTTTCCACCTCGGCCCACAGATCATAGACCAGCACCTTGGAAAGGGCCAGAAGCACTGCGACAAGGAACATAACATACAGAGCCACAGTAGCCGGCCGGGTGGTGCGGTCCTGCTTGTAGTAAAGGTTCATGGTGCGCTTTTGGGGATAGGTTTCCCGTTTCTTCACAAAGCTCAAGCTCATTACAGCCCCTCCCTTCCTGCCAGTACCACACCGACGGCGGCAAGGCCGGGAACATTTCGCAGCCCGCTGTCTCCGGGTTCCCACATACCGAGCTTTTCCCGGGTGCTTTCCTCCAGGTTGACCTCGATCGTCTCTTCAATGGCCCTGCGCAGGGGCGGGATATGGGCGCCGCCGCCCATGAGGACCAGGCTTTCCGGTTCATCGCTGGGATAAGTATAATGATAGAAGTTGATCACCTTCAGGATCTCCACGGCAATCTGCTCGCACACGTCCTGCACCGCCTGAGAATCAAGCACGTTCTGATAATCGCTGTCCTTGTAGGAATTGGCCAGGAAGGGGTCCACGCCCATTTCCTCGGCTACAGCCAGGTCCAGATTCTGTCCGCCCAGACCGATCTCCCGGCGTGCCTGCACCCGGTCTCCCTTGACAACAGTAATGCGGGTGCCGTGCTGGCCCAAGTCCACAAAGCACAGCTCCTCCGGAGCGCCCGCGCTGTGCAGGTACTTTCCCAGATGAATCAGCGCCATTTCCTGAGGCAAAAGAAGCTTCAGGCGAAATCCGGCGGCCCCGAACATTCTGACATAGGTCTCGATCTGCCGTTTGGAGGCAATGGCAGCCATCATGGGCACGCCCTCCTCCTCAGGGACCGGATCGCACAAAGCATAGTCGCAGATATACTGCTCCGGCTCTCCCTGCATAAAATCCGCAAATTCATAGGGCAGGTTCAGCAGAAGCTGTTCCTCCGTCATTTCCGGCATATTCACCTGCCGGCAGACCACCTGCCCGGCAGGCAGCACCAGCGCCGCGGTTCCTCTGGGGATATTCAGCTTCCGGCAGGTCCGCCGCAGAAACTGGGAAAACACATTGGGCAGGACCACCCCATTCGCATCCACTATATTCTCCGGCAGCCGCTCCTCCTCCACGCGGAATTCGGAACCCTGCTGTACCGCGATTTTCAGCACAGCCGTGCCGATGTCGAAGCCAACTCGAATTTTACCCATTCGCTCCACCTCTTAAAATAGTTGAAAATACCAGTCGATCAACGGGCGGCAGACTGTCACCGCCAAAATCGCTCCGACTGCCAGAAAGGGACCGAAGGAAAGGGGCTCCCCCCGGCCGATTCCCCGCAGGCGGGCAATGATAAGGCCCAGCACACAGCCGATGAGCAGGCCCAGCAAAAGCTGTGCCCAGCTGAGATACAGCGCCAACACAAACAAAAGCTTCAAATCTCCTCCGCCCACCAGCTCCCGGCCGGTGATCCGCTCGCAAACCAGGGTCAAAAGGAGCAGCGCCGCCGGAACCAGAAGGGAAAAGGCCGCTTGCAGCAGAGTCTCCTTTCGGGGCTCTCCCAGCAGAAAAAACCAAAGGACACGATTCAAAAGCAGAACCAGCAGCGCCCCGTCAGGGATGATGCGCTGCGTGAGATCTGTCAGCGACACAAACAGAAGCACAGCGGCAAGGATCACCCACTGGCCCAGCGCGGGTACAGGGCCAAACCAGACTCCCAGCAGCACAAAAGCCCCTGCGCCGGCAAGCTCAGCCACAAGGCAGGAGGCGGGAATCTTCCCGCCGCACCAGCGGCAGCGCCCTTTTTGGAAAAGCCAGCTGAACACGGGCACCAGCTCCCCTGCGCCCAGCACATGGCCGCACTTGTCACAATGGGAGCGCCCCCGGCTCAGCTTTTCCCCGTGGGCAAGACGATACGCCCAGCAGTTTAAAAAGCTGCCCAACACGGCGCCCAGGATCCCCAGCCAGAAGCATAGGAACAGGGTCAGAACGGTTTCCGGGGACATGGCCTTCTCCTTTTCAGCAGTTGGATTTTAGTAATTAGTTGTCAGATTCTGGATTCTGGATAAGGGCGTAAGTCGAACAGTTTGCTGTTCGACTGCGAAGTTTTGCTTTTGCAAAACTTCCGGTGAGGGGATAAATGGGAGTTTAGCAGTCACCTCGTACCTCCCCTGCCAAGGGGAGGGGGACCGCCGAACGGCGGTGGAGGGGTTTTGTCGCAGGTTTTGCTCTGGTTTTGAAACCCCTCCGTCATGGCTACGCCATGCCACCTCCCCTTAGCAGGGGAGGTTAAGGTCAAGGACAGGTTAGTGGTCGGGCCACACACCGGAAGCCATAGAACACTGTCTCCCCGGCTTGCCACCGGCGCAGCCGGTCTAACGACTAACAACTAACAGCTAACATTTAATTGGTGCTCTCCAAAACGAACGGCGGCTTTTCGTTTCCCGCTGTTCGCTTTGGAGGGCCCCAAAGAGCCCGGGCAGGGCTTTCAGCCGGGGTGCCGCTTTCTCTTTGCCGGCAATGGAACAAAAGCGGCAAAGCCCGGCTGCCCGGAAGCCCTGAAAAAGCCCGGGGCTTTGAGGCGATCCGACCTACCTGCCGCCAACCCGGCGGGTAGGAAAAAGTGTGAGACTAATCAGGTGTTGTCAGTCTCATCTTCCCAGGTGATAGTAACTTTACCGGTTGCGTCCACCGCGACTTGGATGATTTTGTCTTTATGATCGCCAGCAGTTGCAGAACCATAGTGTGTAGTACCGTCCTTACACTGACCATAACCTTTTATGGAGCTACCTGTAGTACTCACCAGTCGACCATTGGGAGCATCATAGTAGGCTGTAAAGGTACCGTCAGCACCTACAGTAACATCAGGATCAATGATGTCCGTATCTTTGGACATGTAAGCAGTTACAGCAGCCATCTTAGCGGCACGTTCATTGGCCTGGTCAGTAGCGTCACGGGCACTTTCCAAAGAACTGTTTACCAGCGGAATTGAAATGGCGACCAGAATGGCGACAATGGCCACCACGATCAGCATTTCGATGAGGGTGAAGCCGGCCTGCTTCTTCATCTTCGCTTTCAGATTTTTCATGTAAATGTCCTCTCTTTCTTGATTTGAGATCTCAAACCGCCTCCGCAGGACCGCGGAGGCATTTTCTATCTATTATTCAGGGCGGCGGTTGGCTCCGCCCAAAATAACCGTAATAAGTTGGTACTTAACGACGACCTTAACCTCCCCTGCCAAGGGGAGGTGTCACGGTGCAACCGTGACGGAGGGGTTCTAAACTACACCAAAAACCGCAACAAAAACCCCTCCACCATGCTGTCGCATGGTCCCCCTCCCCTTAGCAGGGGAGGTCAAGGGCAGGCTTCCCCTTGAGGGGAAGCTGTCATGCGTCAGCATGACTGATGAGGTGGAAAAAATTAAGTTTTATCTTGCCCTGCCACCTCATCCACCGCCTACCGGCAGTCCCCCTTCCCCTCAAGGGGAAGGTTTCCAAACCTGCTGCTAAACTATCATTTA
>CAZNZS010000016.1:19987-37355 GCA_964577585.1 uncultured Acutalibacter sp. | reverse complement strand
CCGGGAATATAAGGAGGCCAACAAAAAGGCTTCCACCATGTGGCTCAAGTTCAGCCCCTATATCGACACCCTTTCCCAGTCCCTTTCCATTGCCGTGCTGCTGGTAGGCGGCACGTTCCTGATCAGCGGGCGTATTTCCATCGGCACCTTTACCCTGTTTAACTCCCTGACCTGGACGCTTACAAACCCCATGCGGATGCTGGGCATGCATCTCAACGACCTGCAGCGCTTCTTTGCCAGCGCCGGAAAGATCATTGAGCTGTATTACGCCAAGTCCACCATTGCCAGCCGCCTCGACGCCAAGAAGCCGGAGGGCCGCGTCAAGGGCGAGATCGTCTTTCACGACGCCGGCCTTACCCTTCACGGGACAAAAGTTCTGCACGATATCAATTTGAAGGTATCTCCCGGGGAAACGGTAGCCATCATGGGCCCCACCGGCGCGGGAAAGACCTCTCTCATCAACCTGATCCCCCGCTTTTCCGACGTCACCGAGGGCGAGGTCACGGTGGACGGCATTCCGGTGAACCGGTTCGATCTTCACGACTTACGCGCCTCCATTGGCATCGCCACACAGGACGTGTTCCTGTTCTCGGATTCCGTGGACGGAAATATCGCCTATGGCGATACCTCCCTTTCCGAGGAAGAGGTCCAGCGGTTCGCGAAAATGGCGGATGTGGATTTTGCCGAAAAGCTGCAGGATGGCTTTGACACCATCATCGGCGAACGAGGCACCGGCCTTTCCGGCGGCCAGAAGCAGCGCATCGCTCTGGCAAGAGCCCTGGCCGTAAAGCCCTCTATCCTCATTCTGGACGACACCACCAGCGCGGTGGACCTGGAAACCGAAAAATACATTCAGGAACAGCTTGCAAATCTTGACTTCCCCTGCACCAAGATCATCGTGGCCCAGCGCATTTCCACCACAAAGCGCGCCGACAAGGTCGTGGTGCTGGAGGATGGAGAGATCACCGAAGTGGGCACCCACGAGGAGCTGTCTCAGAAGCCCGGCTATTACCGGGAAGTGTTCCTGCTGCAAAACGGCATCAGCGAAGAGGAGGCGTGTTGACATGGCCAGAAACCGATTCGATGTAGACGAAAACCTGGAAACCCCATTTAATATCAAACATCTTCTCCGGGCCGGCTCCTATATCGGCCGCCACAAAAAGAAGATGGTCCTTGCCTTGATCTATTCCGCCATTTCCGCTGCCGCTTCCTTAGTAGGACCGCTGCTCATTCAGCGGGGGCTGAACGTTTCGGTCCCCAATAAGGACTACCGGGAGCTCATCATTCTCGGCGTCATCATGCTGTTGGCCATCATCGTCTCCGTCATGTTCTCCGTGGTCCGCTCAAGATACATGATCGAGGTAGGCCAGGAGATCATCTACGACATTCGAAAGGACCTTTTTGCCCACCTGCAGAAGCTGCCCTTCCAGTTTTACGATGACAGGCCTCACGGCAAGATCCTGACCCGCGTCATCAATTACATCAACAGCGTGTCAGACGCCCTCTCCAACGGCATCATCAACTTTGTGCTGGAAATCTTCAACCTGATCCTCATCGCAGTCTTTATGTTCTCCTGTGACGTGCGTCTTGCCCTTGTGGTCATGGCCGGAGTTCCGCTGCTGGCGGCCGTGGTCATTCTGGTAAAGCCCGCCCAGAGAAAGGCATGGCAGGACAACTCCAACAAGAATTCAAATCTCAACGCCTATCTTCACGAAAGCCTGGACGGCATGAAGATCACCCAGGCTTTTACCCGGGAAGAAGAAAACGCGGAGATCTACGAAAAGCTCAACAAGAACTGCTACCGCACCTGGATGAAAGCACAGTACACTTCGAACCTCATCTGGGTGTCAGTGGATAACATTTCCGCCTGGGTGGTAGGCGCCATGTACCTTGTGGGCCTGATGATGGTAGGCCCCGCCATGCAGATCGGCACGCTGATCGCCATTGCCTCCTACGCCTGGCGCTTCTGGCAGCCCATCCTGAACCTTTCCAACCTCTACAATACCTTTATCAATACCGTGGCCTATCTGGAACGCATTTTTGAAATGATGGATGAGCCCGTCACCGTAGACGACGCGCTGGACGCCAAGGAGCTTCCTCCCATTACCGGCGCCGTGAAATTTGACGACGTCACCTTTTCCTATGACGGCACTGTCAACGTGCTGGAGCATTTTAACCTGGAGGTAAAGCCCGGGGAATCCATTGCCCTTGTGGGCCCCACAGGAGCGGGAAAAACCACAGTGGTGAATCTGCTTTCCCGGTTCTATAACATCAACGGAGGAAAGGTTCTGCTGGACGGGCACGATATTTCCGAGGTCACCCTCCACTCACTGCGCTCTCAGATGGGGATCATGCTGCAGGACAGCTTCATTTTCTCCGGCACCATTCTCGATAACATCCGTTACGGCAGGCTGGACGCCACCGATGAAGAAGTCATCGAGGCCGCCAAGACCGTGTGCGCCCATGAATTCATCAGCCAGATGGAGCAGGGCTACAAAACCCAGGTCAACGAACGGGGCTCCCGGCTTTCTCAGGGCCAGAAGCAGCTTGTGGCCTTTGCCCGCACCCTGCTTTCCGATCCCCGGATCCTTGTTCTGGACGAAGCCACCTCCTCCATCGATGCCAAAACGGAACGGCTTTTGCAGGAAGGCCTTCAGGCCCTGTTGAAGGGAAGGACCTCCTTCATCATCGCCCACCGCCTTTCCACCATCAAGAACTGTGACCGCATCCTGTACATCTCCGATAAGGGGATTGCCGAAATGGGCACCCATCAGGAGCTTTTGGAAAAGCACGGAAAGTATTACCAGCTCTACACCGCACAGCTCGAAGACTAATAAAGTAATACCAAACGGCCGAGCTAATGCCCGACCGTTTTTTCTTTCGCTCTGCTCCCCTTTATCCTTCGTATGCTTTCATGCAATCCGGGTAGATAAAGTGATAGGTATTCTTTCTGTAATAGCTGCTGCCGGAGGAAGCCTGCGCATAGTCTCCATAGAAGAAGATCTTTGCTTCCCGCAGCCTTCTGTATAACAGGCCGGGAATACAAACACTGTTGGCATGATGGTATGACAGCATATAGGCAGCTACTGTCATGCTGTCAACGTAGTTCAGATCGTGAACGGCGGAAGGCGCGTTCAATTTGATATTGCCTGCCCTCATCCAGCCTGTGTCAGATCCCACATTCACCTTGTACCAAAGCTCTTTAGTTTCCCCATTCCGCCGCACGTCCGTCACTTGTAAGGCTTTTCCCTTTTTCACACTTTGCTTGACTTCGGAGTTTCTGACAGGCGCTTTGTAAAGCGGGACGTCCTTCACGTTCAAAACAGCGGAGCATGGATTACCCTCGCTGATCCCGCCGGGCGGGACCACCGCGTTCAATATACCGGTAAACAGGTAATTTCCGGATGGGTTATTCATATAACTCGGTCCTAAGTTGTAAACAAAAGAAACCAGGGCGTCATACTGGTTCTGGCTCATTTTCAAATGGTGCCTTTCCCGAAAAGCGTTGACTGCCGCTCCGTAGTTTGAGCGAATGGAATCCACAAGGAATGCCTTGGCTTCTCTCTTTGTCATACTGTTATAAAAGGTCCTATTTACGCCTACAACATGACCGTAACCTACGGTTGGGTTTCCCGGCGCCAGCTTGTCGTCACGAATCGTCGGAATATAGGCCTCATACTCCATGATCAAATCGATCATGGTATCGCTTAGATCTCTTTCCTGATCTGTCGTGGCACCGGATACCCCAGAAGCATGTACCGTAAACGTAAAGCCATCCGCCGTAGAGTATTTGCCGGAGCTGTCCCTTGAAGAAATCTCCACACTGTATTTTCCCGCTTTCATAGGGCTCATCGGACACTGAAACGCCTTTGTCGCGTTATCCTCGCAGGCTTCCGGTGTTGAAGCGCTGATCTCCCTATTCAGAATACTGTTTCCAAGACTGTCCTTCACTGTAAATCTTACCGCGCTTTTTTGCGTATCGGTGATGGCGATCAGCTTCGCGGAGGTTGCGGTGGTGATGAGATTCGGCTCTGTAAATGCAAAGCGGACCGGTTCAGCCGCCTGAACTGTCACGGCGCATTCCTCCCGAACGCCTCCCATGTAGTCCGAGCAAGATATCGTCGCCGTTCCCGGAGCCTTGCCATATACGATACAGCTTTCATCGCCCTCGCTGTAGCGAATGGTGGAAACGGTGACAACGCTTTCATTGCTGCTTTTCCAAACCAGGGTGGTTCTTGGAACAGCCAGCCCGTCCAGCCGCAGGGACTTGTACTGCGGCAGCGTTACGGAGGAGGACGAAAGGGTGATCTTGTCCGCGGGGGCCGTATTGGCCGTGTATTCAGACACATAATCGGAGTGGACATACCCTTCCCTGTTATCCTGTGTTTTTACATGCAGCCAGGGATCGTTCTCCCTGTCAAGGAGCGTCAGGATGCTTTTTTCTCCCAGCACCGTCACAATGCTGTAATTTGTGCCGGGGCCGCTTCTGAGGTTCAGGCCCGACACATCCACCTGAAGCTGCGACCCGGAGGGACCCTGTCCGCTGGGCTGATACGCCGTAGCGCCGCTTGCCTCCACGATATCCAAATAAGCCCAATTGCTCTCCTGAATGTCATTGAAATATTCGCCGGTGCGATTTTCCGCAAAGCCCTTTCCGGTCCGCTCTAAGGCTCTGTTGAGTATCGCCACAGTCTCCGCCCTGCTGATGGTCTTCCCGGGCCGGAAGGTCCCATCAGGATACCCGTTGATCCATTTTTGCGAAGCCGCGGTAAGGATGGCCTGATATGCCCAATGTCCCGATGAAACGTCAGAGAACGGATTGTTTCCTCCCTCGGAAGGCACGCACGCTGTAATGGCCTTCACCAATTCCGCCCTTGTAATGGGGGCATTGGGATGAAAGGTACCGTCTCCGTATCCGTGAAACACGCCGATCTGCGCAAGGGCATTTACCGCTTGTCCGTACCACCGGCTTAAAGGAACGTCTGAAAACTTCGTTTCCGTGGCGGTGGGCCTGGTGAGCAGGAGATTATAAAGCATTTGGGCCGTCTCCGCCCTGGTAATGCTTTTATTCGGGCCAAACATGTGGTTTCCATAACCGGAAACATAGGGGGTATGGTCATTTACCTTAAAATATTCTTCAAGCCCTCTCCCTCCGGGCTCCTCTGCGGAGGCGGAGAAGGAAAAACACCACAAAAAGAGGAACAACGCCAAAAAAACGATCAGGCTTTTCTTTTTCATGCTTCCCGCCTGTCCTTTCCAAAACAAACTTTTCCTGCCGCTTATTCCTCACTCAGGACCATCACCCCGAAGGGCGGCAAAGCCGTTTCGCCGCTGTGCCTTTCTCCGGTAAGCAGGTCGGTAAAGGGCTTTTTGCAGACAAAGTGATGCTCACGGTCTGTATAATTCAGCAGGAACCGGAAGGCCTTTCCATCCTTTTCTCTCAGGGCATATTCGATGTCCTCCGACAGGGAGAGATCTTCTCCGCAGGCCTCTGTCAGCCCGGCATATTTCAGCAGCGCAAAGGCCATTTCCTCCGAAAAAGCCGCGCCCACATAGATCGCTTCGCCCCTGCCGTTCTGCTTTCTCAAAACAGCCGGTTCGCCGTCATAAAAAGCGCCCTGATACCTAGCCAGGACCTCTCCGTCCTCCGCCTCCAAAATCTCGTGCAGCGCCGGCATGGGCACTTCTTCCCCGAAGAGCAGAGCGGAAGCCGGCCTGCTTTCATGGACCAGCGTATATTCTCTGACAGTTCCGCCCGCAAGCTCCGCGGCGGCTCCCGGCGCCGGACGCATCCGGCAGCGGCCGAATTCATCCTTAAAGCCCGTTCTCGCGCCGAAGACCACCCTGCCGCCCCGGTCCATATATTCCCGGAGCAACCGGCAAACCTCGTCGGGCAGCAAGGCAATATGGGGCAGAACGATCATGTCATAGGCGCTAAGCTCCTCCAAGGTCAGTTCCCGGTCAAGACACAGCAGATCCATGGGGGCGTGGCTCAGCTGGCAGGCATAGAACCAGTTCATAACGGAGATCCCGCTCAGTGGCCCATAGAACACGTCCCCTTCCCCATCCCACTCGGACAGGTAATGATAGGCCACAGCTACCTTGGCCTTATATTTGCTGCCCACAAGGCCGCTGTCCGCAGGGCCGGAAAGCTTTTCGAGCTCCTGCTTGAGCCGCTTCACTTCTTCCAATTGACGGCTGTTCCGATCGTCCCAGGGCAGAATGCCGTTCCAGTAGATCTCCGTTCCCACGGTGCAGGTGCGCCAGCGGAAAAAGCTGACAAAATCGGCTCCGTTGGCAATGGACTGATAGGCCCAGAGCCGCAGTTGTCCCGGCAGCGGTGTGGGCTGGGTAAGCCTTGTCTGCCATCCTCCCCCACCGGACTGCTGCTCCATGATCCCGAAATTTGGAGAAACCGAACGCACCCGTGAAAGGCTCAAACCGCTGGAACGGTCCTTGAGCTTTCCCGCGGCGGAAGCGTTGGCGTTTGTACCCATTCCCATGGAATAGGCAAAGTTGGGATAGCTGTCGTAGGTGATGAAGTCCAAAGCCTGCCGGTTTAATTCCAAGTAATCCAGGTGCCCGAACATTCCGTTGGTGGTCACAAAATCGCCGGGCTTCCGGTATTTCTTTATGAGATCCGCCTGCAGCTTAAAAAAGGCAATGGCGCTTTCGGAAATGAATTTCTTCTGTTCCAGCAGAAGATGAGGATTGGGAGAATTGGCCATCGTGGGCCGGGCAACGAATATCTCGTCCCAGTCTGTGTATTCCTGATTCCAGAAAACGGTTCCCATGGCCTCATTCAGCTTTTCCAGAGTACCGAATTTGTTTTTCAGATAGGCCCGGAACGCAATGGAATCGCTTTCGGAATAATACATATTGGTCTCGCAGTTTATTTCATTGTCGATCTGCCAACCGATGATGGCCGGGTGCTTCCCGCAATGTTCGGCGATCTTCTCTACCACCCGGGCGCAGAGTTTTAAGAATACCGGGGAGGTGTGGTTACAGTGACAGCGCATACCATGGCGCACCAGGGTACCGTCCGGCAGGGCGTTCAGCGTTTCCGGGTATTTTTCCGTAAGCCAGGCGGGAGGCGTGGCGGTGGGCGTGCAGAAGATCACCTTCATCCCTTTTTTCTCCGCCAGGTCCAGAAACCGGTCAAAGAAATCAAAGGTGAATACCCCTTCGGTCTTTTCAAATTTGCTCCATGCGAATTCTCCCACGCGGCATACGCTGATCCCCGCGGCAAGCATTCTTTCCAGGTCTCTTTCCCACATGCTCTCCGGCCAGTGCTCGGGATAATAGCATACGCCCATAGTCAGGCGGTTCATTTCGATGGACTTTTTCATGGCTTTGCCCTCCGTAAGTCACGGCTATTTTCCTCATTATAGCAAAAGCATCCGGCCAGGTCAAAGCATTGTTCAGAAGAAATCCAGGATTTTTCGGTGAATTTTGAAAAACAAATTCCCTTTTCCTGAAAAATCCTGTATAATGAGGATATTCTGAACCACAGCTTGAAATGGGGAAAAGCCTTTGAAAAAGATCCATATCATCAATCCCGTCGCGGGACACAACCATTCTCTGGAATCGCTGCAAAAGGACATTCCGTCAGGAGAGCCCTGCCACGTCACCACCGGTGTCGGGGACGCGGAGGCCTTTGTCTACAACCTCTGCCTGGAAGAACCTGAGACTCACTTTGTGGTCTACGGCGGCGACGGCACCTTGAACGAGGCTGCAAACGGGATCATCAAAGCAAGCGCCGGAGAGAAAGCTTTGCTTTCCGTTATCCCCACCGGCACAGGCAACGATTTTGTCCGCTCCTTCCCGGAAAAAGGGAAAATATGCGAAATTGACGCTCTTTGCTATAATGACCGGTATGCCGTCAATATCATCAATTTTGGCTTTGACAGCCTGGTGGTGGAAAAAACCGAGCGCTATAAACACCTGTTTCCCGGCAGCGCCGCCTACATTGTGGCGGTGGCAGACGCCTTGCTGCACAAGATCGGCGATAAGTGGGACCTGGAATACGAGGACGAGGCCGGAACAGTCCACCGCCTGAACGGTATTTTCACTTTGGCGTTAGCCGCAAACTGCCGGTTTTACGGCGGCGGGTTTTATTCCGCACCTCTTGCCGACTGCTCTGACGGCCTTATTGACCTGATCTCCGTCAAGGCAGTTTCCAGATTACAGTTCCTTCGCCTTGTAAGCGCCTATAAAAAGGGCCTGCATCTCGATGCCGAAAAGCAGGCTCCCATTGAGAAATTCAAGGATGTTCTGCTCTACTCCCGGTGCCGCAGGATCAGGATACGGGACATCAAAAACCTTTGCGCCGACGGCGAGATACAGCCCTGCGATTCCGTAGAGCTTTCGATCCTTCCCCGTGCCCTGCGCATTGCCACCTGAGCGAAACTTCTAAAAACACAAAAACACACTTCACCGACCTGAGTGATCCTCTCAGAGTCGTGGAGTGTGTTCTTTTTGCGTTCTATTTCAACTGCTTACGCACTATCCCCGTTCTACGGCAATAATGCCGGTGCGGGCTACTTCCTTGATGCCGAAGGGCCTCAAAAGCTCAAAAAGTGTGTCGCACTTTTCCGGGTCTCCCGCAAATTTCAGGGTAACAGAACCCTTGCTCACATCCAACACCTCCGCCTTTGTCAGGGCGGCTATTTCGTTTACTTCTCCAAAGCTTTGGGTATCGCAGCCAATGCGCACAAGCATCATCTCCGCTTTGGCGGCGTCGGCTCCAAGGGAGCGCACCTTGATCACGGGGATGATCTTGTTGAGCTGCTTTTCGACCTGCTCCAGGATATAATTATCCCCCTGACCGGTGATCGTTACTCTGGAAAGGCCAGGGTCACCGGTGACGCCCACAGCCAGGCTGTCGATATTATATCCCCGCCGGGAGAACAGGGAAACCACTTTGGAAAGTACGCCGGGCCGGTTTTCTACAAGAACAGAAAGCGTATATTTCATGTCATCACCTTTTGGATGCTGGATTCTAGATTTTAGATGCTAAATGCTAGAGTAAGGGCGGAAAGGCAAGAAATCAAATAGTGGGAGTCTCGGGGTCCACGCGGCAGACAAGCACAAAGGGCGTGGGGCTTGCCAGCATCTCTCTTGCCAGCTCTTCTGCCTCGGCATTGTTCCCCGCCAGGGCCGCCGGGATCCCATAGGCCTTGCAAAGGGCCACAAAATCGGGGTTCCCCTCCATGTGGGTAGCAATGTGCCTTCCGCTGTAGTGACCGTTCTGATACTCCCGCACCATACCCAGCCGCCGGTTGTCCAGCACAATGATCTTCAAGGGCACGTGGCAGGCGCAGACCGTCGCCAGCTCGCAAAGGCTCATCTGGAACGCGCCGTCACCGCAAATCGCCACCACCTGACGCCGGGGCTTTGCAAGCTTCGCGCCCAGCGCGGCAGGAAGGGCATATCCCATGGTGCCAAGGCCCCCGCTGGTCAGGAACCTTCCCCGGCGCTGGATAAAGTTGATCGCGGTCCAGATCTGGCCCTGGCCCGGGTCGGCGGCCAGAATCGCGTCGTCATCGGTCAAGGTGGAAAGGGTGCGCAGGAAAGAGCGGGGCTCCACGAAGTCGGTCCTGTCCTGTCCCCGGGGGGTAAAGCTGCTTTTATATTGCAGCACCTGCTGACGCCATTCCCGGAATCCGCCGGGCTCGGTAAGCTCTGTAAGGGAGGAAAGCACCCGCTTGATGTCGCCTACGATGGGGATGTCCACCCGCATATTTTTTCCGATCTCCGCCGGATCCACATCGATGTGAATGATCTTTGCCTGCTCGGCGATCTGGTTTGGCAGCGCAATGGCCCTGTCGCCCACCCGGGCGCCGCAGAGCAGTATCAAGTCTGCCTCGGCCATAGCCTGGTTGGCATAGCTCCTGCCGAAATTTCCGATCATGCCCAGGTATACCGGCCCATCTCCGCCGGGGATCAGGTCGTTGGACATGGCCCCCAGCCCCATCATAGTGGAGACCACCGGGATCCCCGTTTTTCCGGCAAAGGCTCCCATTTCTTCCCTGGCCCCCGCCAGGACCACGCCTCCACCGCAGCAGATCACGGGTCTCTTTGCTTCCGAGATAGCCTGGGCCGCCTTCTTGATCTGCATGGGATGGCCGGAAAGGTTGGGCTTATAGCCGGGGATCTCGGCCTTTTCGGGATAGGAAAAGCTTTCGACAAGCTCACTCTGCACGTCCTGGGGAACATCGATAAGCACCGGGCCGGGGCGGCCGGTGGCGGCAATGTGAAAGGCCTCCTTGAACACTCTCGGCAGTTCTCCCGCGGAGGTCACCAGATAGCTGTGCTTTGTAAAAGATTCGCAGGCGCCGGTAATATCCGCCTCCTGAAAAACATCCCGCCCAAGCTGCTCCAGATTCACCTGGCCGGTGATGGCAATGATCGGCACGGAATCCATATAAGCCGTGGCAATACCCGTGATCAGGTTGGTAGCCCCGGGGCCGGAGGTGGCAATGCACACCCCGGGCTTTCCGGAAGCCCGGGCATAGCCGGAAGCCATGTGTCCGGCGTTTTGCTCCGTGCGCACCAACACATGGCGGATAGAAGAGCCGTAAAGGGCATCATAAAAAGGGCAAATTGCCGCGCCGGGATAGCCGAAGGCGATCTCCACCCCTTCGGCTTCCAGACATTTTACCATGATTTCCGCTCCGCTTATCAAAAAGATCCCTCCGTTGCGATTTCAACAAGATTCAGGAACGCTCTTCTGCTGTCATCACATAAAACTTGTTTTTGAAGTAAGAATTTGTGACCTCGCACTCCACCGCAAATCCGCATCGCTCATAGACCTTGATTGCCCGTAAATTAAAGCAAGCAACGGACAGGCGGAAGCGCCGGGCGGAAAAGGTCTGTCTGCCGAATTCCATTCCCTGCCGGACAAATTCTTCTCCCAGCCCCTTCCCGCAAAGCTCCGGACGCAGGCCAAACCCAATGTCCAGATAGCCGGGGGCATAAACATTTTCTTCTGCCGTGGGAATACGGGCATCCTCCCCAAAATGGAAATGCCCCACCAGCTCTCCCGCTTCGTTCAGACAGGCAAAGGCTTCCCCTTCCGGGTAATCAATTTCTCCGTTTCGGTCATAAAAGGAATATTCGCCTCCATATTTCCAAGAGGCCATTTCTTCGGCATACGCCGCCGTCATCGGTACGATCTTCAGGCGCATTGCACTTTCCTCCTCAACGGAAACCGCTCCGCAATATCGCACTGCGGCGTAGCATTCAGATCCATGCCTGCCGTGTTCCCCGCCAAGAATTCATAATAGCCCTGAGAAGCTATCATGGCCGCGTTATCGCCGCAAAGGCCAAGCTCCGGCATGTAGAGCTTTCTCCCCGTCTTTTCACAGTAGGAGGTAAGCTCTCTTCTGAGCAGCCGGTTAGCGGAAACGCCTCCGGCAATCACCAGCTTTTTTGCTCCTGTCTCTTCGGCAGCTTTGGTGAAATTATCGATCAAATATCCCACGACGGCTTTACGGTAGGAAGCGCACAGATCGGGTACATTGATCTCTTCGTCCTTTTGGGAGGCATTGTGCAACAGATTTATCACCGCTGTTTTCAGGCCGGAAAAGCTGAAATCCAGCGGCGCGCCCTCCACCTTGGGCCGGGGCAGGATGTAAGCCTTGTCGTTTCCCGATTCGGCGATCTTATCCAGCTCCACTCCGCCGGGATAGGGGATCCCCATGGCCCGGGCGGCTTTGTCAAAGGCTTCGCCGGCGGCGTCGTCTCTAGTGCGGCCCAGAACGGAAAGCTCCGTATAACCTTTGACCTCGATAATATGGGAATGGCCGCCCGATACCACCAGACAAAGAAACGGCGGCTGAAGCTCCGGAGAAGTCAGAAAATTTGCGGCGATATGGCCCCGCAGATGATGGACAGGAACAAGAGGCAGGCCGGTAGCAAGGGAAAGTCCTTTGGCGAAATTCACGCCCACCAGCAGCGCGCCGATAAGCCCGGGGGCATAGGTGACTGCAATGGCATCCAGATCCTCCCATGCTTTCCCGCTTTTCGCCAATGCTTCCCGCACCACGCCCACAATGGCTTCACTGTGGCGGCGGGAGGCTATCTCCGGCACCACGCCGCCGTAAATGCGGTGCTCCTCCACCTGAGAGGCAATGACGGAGGAAAGGATCTTCCTGCCGTCCTCCACCACCGCGGCCGCTGTTTCATCGCAGGAGCT
Organism: uncultured Acutalibacter sp.; assembly: GCA_964577585.1. GTDB lineage: Bacteria > Bacillota > Clostridia > Oscillospirales > Acutalibacteraceae > Acutalibacter. Next base: position 25,156 of record CAZNZS010000016.1, on the reverse strand, counting down.
TTCAATTCCCAAAATCAGCATAACTTCGTTCCTTCTTTTTCTTCCTTCCGCTCCCATCGCAGGGTGAGAATCAACCCGTCCTCCGGGGGATCGGAATAAAAATTCTTTCTTCGCCCTTCCTCCCGAAAACCCATAGAGGTATAAAGGGCTACCGCGCCGTGGTTTGAGGGGCGTACCTCCAGGGAAAGGAACTCTCCGTTCCGCTTTTTCCCTTCCTCTTCCAAAGCCATGATCAGGACTTTGGCAACGCCGCGCCTCCGGAACTCCGGGAACACAGCCACATTGTCCAGATAGCATTCGCCTTCCACGCAGTGCATTCCGGCATATCCCAGCACAGCTTCTCCCTCCGTGGCCACAAGAAAGACCGCCAGCGGGTTTTCAAGCTCTTCCCGCAGGGCCTCCATGCTCCAGGGCCGGGAAAAGCAGAGCTTTTCCAGCCTCGCAAGAGCCGCCGTATGCTCTTCGCTCATTTTTACGATCTCCACAGGCAGCCCTCCGCTTTTATAAGTCCTCCTGCCGGGCACTGCCGGAAAGGAAGGGCATGACACAGGTATCAGTGAAGACCTCCAACGCCTTTCGCAGCGTATCCCGGCATGCCCGGTAATCCTCAAGGCTGCCGCCGAAAGGATCCCTGATCTCCGGTTCCGGAACATAGATCTTCCGGGGCGACACACCGGCCTGCTCCAAAATATACCCGTGCGTTCTCGTCATGGTAAATATCACGTCCCACACAGGGATCTCCTCGCCTGTAAATTTCCGGACGCTGTGGCCGGAAAGGTCGATCCCCCATTCAGCGCAGACCGCTATGGCGTGGTCGGAAGCCGGAGCCCCTTCTACGGGGGAAAGCCCGGCACTTTGGCACATCACCTGTTCGGAAAGCCCCTTTTCCCGCATCATGTCCCGAAACAGTCCTTCTGCCATGGGGCTTCGGCAGGTATTCCCGGAACAGACAAATAATATCTTCATAGCATTTTCACTCCCGGTAGGTATTCCCTCTGCCCCTCAAAGCTTTTCATAGTATACCATTTCTTTTGACGGTTGTAAACGAGAAAGGATAAGGAAGAAGGTACAATGTGGAATGAGAAATGAGGAATGAGAAGTGTGGAGAGATAAAAACGGACGGGCGAAAGGGCAGTGAAAAATCCCCTCTGTCACGGTGCTGCCGTGACAGCTGTCTCCGCTTCGGTCGGCGATGGGCGTCTCACCTTCGGTTCGGTCGGGTCAGAACGCTGTCCACCGGACAGCTTCCCCTCCACCGGAGACCAGCGCCCCTCAAGGAGAAGGTTGCCATACCTACTGCTAAACTATAATTTATCTGCACAATTTCCGGTCGGGACGCGCAGAAAAAAACACCTGTTTTACCTTCACGAGTGGGTGCAGCGGCACGCTGCAAATTCCAATTTATCGCACTGACTCCCCCGCTGTCATTCTAAGGAGCGTAGTGACGAAGAATCTCGCTCCTTAGATGCTAGATACTGGATGATGGTTGCGCCTTTGGCGCAAGAAAGTAAGGGAAAGAAATTATAGTTTAGATTACGTTCTTGGCCTTCTTGCCTTCGGTTTGGCCAGTTGCAATGTGTCCTTGCTCTTTCTAACAACTAACGACTAACGGCTAACAACTAAAAAAGGGTCCTCCTGCGAAAAGCAGGAGGGCCCTTTTTTAGTTGTCTGGCTTATTGCGGAAATCTGCTTATTCAGCAAGGGTTTCCGGAATCACATTGTATTCCTTGCAGAAACGGGTGAGAATAGTCGCTGCTTCGCAGCGCGTGGTAGTGCCCTGAGGAACCAGAGTGGTCTCGGTGCGGCCGTTGATCAGACCGGCAGCCGTTGCCCACTGCATGTAAGGCACTGCATATGCGGTGACCTTTCCTGCATCCGTGAACTCAGAAATATCGCCGGTCTTCAGATCGTACTTCTTGTACTCGGCATAACGGTACATAAAGGCCGTCATTTCCTCACGGTTCACAACTTTGCCGGGCTTGAAGCTCGTCTCGCTGTAGCCCTTGGCAATTCCGTTCTCAGTGGCCCACACAATGGCTTTGAAATAGTACTGGTTAGAAGGCACATCGGTGAACTGGCTCTTCGTGGCGGTCACTTCGGGAGAACCGGCCAAACGATACAGGGTGGTAACGATCTGTCCGCGGGTAATATTCATATAAGGCGAGAATGTGTTCGTGGAAGTGCCCGTCATGATCTCATTCTCGTACATGTAGCGAACATCAGCCGCAAACCAGTCGCCCTTGATGCCCTTGTTCGCATCGGCTTCCGTTACATCATCATAGGGCAGCGGATCAGCCAGAGGCACATTGGGATCATCGATTTCTTCGCCGCCGCCATTGGGAAGGGCGGGAATGGTCTCGGTCCGGGTATCATCGTAGGTCTCACTGTTAAAGGTCACTGTGGCGGTATAGGTACGAACACCTTCTATGCCGGGCTGAGCGGGAGTTTCCTCACTGGTAACAATAGCGTTCACGGTCTCCACATGGCTGTTGTCGTTTTCGCAAACGAACGCTGCTGTTGCGGTAGTATGATCTTCACTCCAGGTCCAACCGCTGGGCTCGCCGTACTTATGGCCGATGGCAGGAATCACGGTTTCGTTTTCGAGAACATTCTCGAGCACATCTTCTCCAAGCTTTACCTTGGCGGTGTAGGAGATATGTCCTTCTTCCTCGCAGGTGGCGGGCACTTCGTTCCTTGTGACCTCTTCGGCCTCGAGCTCCAGCTCATCGCTGCAAGCGATGCAGACAAAAGAAGCAACCGCAATGTAAGAGCCGTCCTCCTGCTTCTCCCAGAGCCATTCTGGCTCGCCGTAAACATGGCCATTGGCGGGAATCTGAACTTCTTTTTCGGCTTCATAGGCATGGTTTTCAAATTCCACCGAGGCGATATAGGTCTCAAGACCGGTACCGGTGCAGGTAGCCTCGACCACGCTCTTTTCCACCGTGGCTTTCGCCTCTATGGAATCATCTCCACGGATACAGCTGAAGATCGCTTTCGCGGTAAATCCGCCGTCTTCGCTCTCTGTCCAGATCCATTCCGGCTCTCCGTAGCTGTGGCCCAAAGGCTCAACGGTCTTTGTCAGACAGCTTATCTCAGCTTTGCACTCAGAGCAGTAGACTGCTTCTTCGTAGCTGCCGCCTTCGGTGCAGGTGGCAGGGGTTTCCTTCTCACGAACTGCCGCACCGGAGGTATGACCCTTGGCAGGGATCACAGCTTCGGCTGCTTCCTTGCCCTCGTTGCAACGGGTGCAGTAAGTTCCTCCCACCACGCCGTCTTCCGTGCAGGTCGCGTCCTTGTGATCAACATGACCTTCTTCGTTGTGCCCAAGCTTTTCGATCACGGCTTCAGCCGCTTCCTTGCCCTCGTTGCAGCGTGTGCAGTAGGTTCCGCCCGCTACGCCGTCTTCGGTGCAAGTAGCGTCCTTATGGTCAACGTGACCTTCGGTATTGTGGTCCAGGGCCTTGATCTCCACGCCGGTCTCGGTGTGGTCGCAGCGGGTACACTTCTGATCGGCTTCCTTGCCCGCTTCGGTGCAGGTAGCAGCCCTGGCTGTATTCTCCACGTCCTTCATGTCATGCCCCAGGGCCGTAATCGTCTTGGCCTTGCTGCTGACTACCGCGTTACACACGGTACAGCGAACAACCAGGTTATAAGAGCCGGTCTCCTCGCACTTGGCCTCTACCCGGTCCTCTTCTCGGGCTGTACCGGGAGTGTGGGCTTTCTTCCCGATGGTCGTGCCCTGCTCGATCACCTTGTTGCAGGACTTGCAGTAGGTATCGCCGGTGTAGCCCTCTTCTGTGCAGGCAGCTTCCTTCGCATCCCGCACTTCCGTCTCGCCAACGTGGTTGTTTGGACTAATAGCGACAGTCAGGTTGGCAGCTTCCTCGCCGTTCACAAAGTTCTTCCCACAAACGGAGCAGTGGTCATAGGCGATCGTGCCGGTGGCTACGCAGGTAGCGGCAACGGCGTCGTGATGGGTCAGGCTGTGGTCAACGGTGGAGATCTCCGTCACATCAGTCGTGGCGTCACAGCGGGCGCAGTGCCTGGACTTGCTGCCCTTCTCGGTACAGGTAGCTTCCTTATCCACCGTGAACTCGGCGGCAAAGTCGTGGCCCAGGGCCTTGATCTCCGCGCCGGTCTCGGTGTGGTCGCAGCGGGTACACTTCTGATCGGCTTCCTTGCCCGCTTCGGTACAGGTAGCAGCCCTGGCTGTATTCTCCACGTCCTTCATGTCATGCCCCAGGGCCTTGATGATTTCTTTCTCCGCCGTGGTTTCGATCACACCCTCTGCGTCTTTGTACACCTTATGGCATACGGAACAGGTGTAATATTCGTTGTTGCCTGCATCCGTGCAGGTGACTTCCTTGGCCTTGGTCTTTGTTATGTCGTGCCCCAGGGCCTTGATGATTTCTTTCTCCGCCGTGGTTTCGGTCACACCCTTCGCGTCCTTATAGACCTTGCCGCACACGGAGCAGGTGTAATACTCGTAGTTGCCTGTCTCCGTGCAGGTAGCTGCCTTGGCCTCGGTCTTTGTCATGGTGTGGCCCGGAGCGGAAAGCTTCACTACCTTCGGCTCAGCGGTATATTCTGTGCCATTTACGTTGATGCTGGCATTCCAGGTCCTGCTGCCATCTACGGTGCAGGAAGGGCTTACCGTAACAGGCTCGCTGACGGTGGCAGCATCGCTTATTGTCGAATCACAACGGACACATTGCAGCTTAGCGCTGATGGCATATCCGCCGCCGCTTTCCTGCCAGGCTTCCCAGCCCACAAACTTGACATAGTCGTGGCCAAGCTTGTCGATCTTCGCCTCAGCCGCTTCCTTGCCCTCGTTGCAGCGGGTGCAGTAGGTGCCACCCACCACGCCGTCTGCGGTGCAGGTCGCGTCCTTGTGCTCGACTACACCATCCGTGTTGTGGCCCAGCTTCGGGATAATTGCTTCGGCTGCTTCCCTGCCCTCGTTGCAGCGGGTGCAGTAAGTTCCGCCCACTACGCCGTCTTCCGTGCAGGTCGCGTCCCTATGGGCAACTACACCATCCGTGTTGTGCCCAAGCTTTTCGATCACTTTCTCAGCCGCTTCCTTGCCCTCGTTGCAGCGGGTGCAGTAGGTGCCGCCCACCACGCCGTCTGCGGTGCAGGTCGCGTCCTTGTGCTCGACTACACCATCCG
>CAZNZS010000016.1:0-19887 GCA_964577585.1 uncultured Acutalibacter sp. | reverse complement strand
CGCCGTCTTCCGTGCAGGTCGCGTCCCTATGGGCAACTACACCATCCGTGTTGTGGCCCAGCTTCGGGATAATTGCTTCGGCTGCTGCCTTACCCTCATTGCAGCGGGTACAGTAGGTGCCTCCCACCACGCCGTCTGCGGTGCAGGTCGCGTCTTTATGCTCAACAATGCCGTCAGCGTTGTGGCCAAGCTTTGTAATCACAGCCTCAGCCGCTTCCTTGCCCTCGTTGCAGCGGGTACAGTAAGTTCCGCCCACTACGCCGTCTTCCGTGCAGGTCGCGTCCTTATGGGCAACTACACCATCCGTGTTGTGCCCAAGCTTCTCAATCACTACTACATGGTTAACTACATGGTTAACGGAGCTTTCACCGTAAACTGCGGTAAAGACATCCTGTCCGTCTTCCAGACAAGTAGCCGCTTTAGACTCTTCTTCGTTCTTCGGCGCTTCTACTGTTTCTGTCTTTGCAGAGTCGCAGCGAACGCACTTGAGCGTGACATCGACTGTCCACTTGCCGTCCGTATTCTTCCAGCTGTCTTCATCCCAGCCTGTGAACACGATATGCTCGTGCCCCAGGGCCTTGATCTCTTCGGTCTTGGCCGCGCCGCACACCGTGCAGGCGTAAGTCCTCACGCCCTTCCCGGTGCAGGTAGGCTCAGTGGTCACTTTGCCGTCGTTCCAGGTGTGGGCAGCGGTTTCGACATGGGCCGAATCATTCTGACAAGTGCGGGTATGATGATTCCCGTCTTTGCTGTCTGTCCAGTCGCCCCAGCCGTGCCCCTTGGCGGCAACCGTCTCCTGCTTTACCAGCACCTCGTTACAGACAGAGCAGTGCTTGCCTTCGGTCAGACCGGTCTCGGTGCAGGTAGGCTCTTTGGCCTTATCGGTCACTTCCGCATGCTTGTGATTTACCGTGACTGTGTATGTCTTTTCAAATTTGTTATAGTTATCTCCGGTCACGGTGACCTTGAAGGTATGCGTTTCGCCGGTGTTGGTCTCCGGATTCTCCAGCGCGGCGGTATAACTGCCGTTCGTGCCGGTGATTTCCTTGCCGTCCAGCGTGACCTTTACGCTCGCACCCTCGGGCACGCCGCTTACGGTCAGGGTGGTGTTGCCCGCGCCGTCCAGTGTTTCGGTGGCGGTCACGGTGACATTCTTAAACTCAGCCGCGTTGACCGTCAGCGTGTGTGTCCGGCCATCGTCGGGAAGCTTGTAGTTGGTGCTGCTCAGCCCGGTGACCGTAACTGTCTGATTTCCTACAACGGTGCGGCCATTGCCTTCCAGGATAAGAGTTACAGTGTCGCCTTCCACCACGCCGGTAGCGGTGGCGGTGAGGGATTTCTCTCCACCGTCATAAATGAAGGTATCTTCTCCCCACTCGATCCCCACCTCTTTTTTCGTGATGGTGAACGTCCTGGTCGTGCTGCCGGTCAGCTCATAGTTTGCGGCCTTTTCACCGGAAAGGGCTGCCTGGGCGGTATAAATGCCCTCGTTCGTGGCGGTGTTGTCGGAGAGAGTGAGGGTCACGCCGTCGCCCTCCACCAGACCGGTGGCGGTAGCGGTAACTGTTTTCTTCGTGCCGTTGTACACCGGGTCCTCGGGAACAGTCCAGCTAACGGTCACAGGCTTTTTGGTGATGCTCCAACGGAAGGTCTTGATTGCTTTACCATCGATCTCATAGTTTTCAGAGGCTGTGCCCTGGAGTTCTCCTGCCGTGGCGGTATAGTCCCCCGCGTCGGTGGCGCTGCCGCTGGTGATCGCTACAGACACGGCTTCCTTGTCCGCCTCCGCAACACCCTCAATGGCAGGCTCAACCTTCTGTTCCTTACCGTTGTAGGTATAACTGTTCTCATCCGGCCAGAGGAAGGTCACCGGCTTTTTTGCAATGGTCCATTCGCGTGAGACCTTGCCATCCGCGGCGTCCTTCAGCGTGTAATTCCCCGCGTCGTCACCGGTAAGGGAAGCGGTGGCAGTATAATCGCCCGCATTCTTTTCCGTCGCGCCGGTGAGCGCGAGGGAAACCCTGTCGCTGCCGGTCTCCTTCGGGTCCAGTGCCGCCGTGACGGTTTTGTCCCGGCCGTCATAGATCAGGTCCATGGGGTCCGTCCAGGTCACCGTCAATTCTTTGGGATCAACGGTGAGGGAAACCGTTTTCGTCTGTGTGGTCAGCCCGTAGTTGTTCGCCGCGCTCTCGCTGGGCGTGAAGATAACCTCATATCCGGCATTCTCGACCGTGGGCTTAACGTCCTGATTCGTCCACGCGAACGTGCCGTACTCCGTGCTGCCGCCATTGAGGGTTACGCTGCTCAGCTTGCCGTCGGGATCATAGGTCACGGCCTCAACCGTGGGGAAGGTGATCCCCGGCGCGTTGGCCTTGGCAACGGTCCACTCGTGGGAGACCGTGCCGTCCACAGCGCCAGCCAGAACGTAGTTCCCAGCCTTTTCGCCCTCAAGCTTGGCAGTGGCGGTATAAGCGCCCGCATTTGTGGCGGAGGTGTCGCCGGAAAGGGTGAGCTTCACATCGTCATCCGTCACCACGCCGCTCTCTTCGATCGCGGCGGTAACTGTTTTTTGCTGACCGTCGTAAGTCAGGCTCTCAGGGTCTGTCCAGTTCACCGTCAGTTCCTTGGGGGCAATGGTCAACGTGGCAGTCTTGGCCTCATACGTCCCGCAGGAGAAGGTCGCGGTGTATTCGCCCGCGTCCCTGGGTTCCTCGACCGGCTGGCCGTCTTTTTCGTAAGTAACCGTGATCTGGTCGGCGTTTTCCACACCGGTCATATCGTAGGTTTTACTCTCGCCGTCATAGGAAACCGGAGCGGGATCACTGACAGTAAAGCCATTCCAGGCATCCTCAGTCATGGGCACAATCCACTTGCCGTTGGCATAGACAAAGGTGGTGCCGGCAGCTGCATCCGCAGTCTGGGTGTAGGCCGGATCCATGCCGTCTGCGTTCTTCAGCTGCGCGGAGGTGATGGGGATGTCGATCATGGCCTCCGGATCGATCTTGGCAGAAAAACTGCTACCTTGAACCTTATTGTTGTGTATTTCGTACAGCTTCGCAGACACCGGCGCGCTTGCGAAAACAACCTTTCCGTCTCCCGTGACGGTGTTGATATTCGCCCCCGCTGCTGTCGTATAAAGAGCGCCATCGATCTGCAGGGTGCCATCGACCTGGATATCCACATCGGTCAGGTCGCTGGCCGTTCTGGTTTTGCGGCCCGCGGTAGGCGAATAGACCGCGGCGATCAATTGTTTTGTGTTCGTATAGTTTCCTGCGATCCATTCCTCTGAATCATAGACATACAATTTTATCCCTTCGCGAACCGCAAATGTCGCGCCCGAATCGACAGCGATCTTTACGCCGGGCAGAAGGGAGGTATCCTTGCTGATCGTGGTCGTCCCACCCGTAACTTCAAGGGAAATGTTGCCGTTGACAGGAAGCACAAACTCACTCGACTTGACCTGTTTCCCCATGGCGGTCACCGTGATCTGGTCCACCTCCATGTCCCCGTTCACCGTTACCATCAGGCGGTCTGCGGTCGGATCGTACCGCTTGGTCAAGGTGCCGCTGGTCAAATTGAACAGGGAGCCTGTCGCTCCGATGAAGGGGATCGTCGTCGCGGTCACCGAGCTGCTGGCATACAGGCCGGTATAGCCATATTCATTTGCTCCCGATTCAAAGGTGATGGGGGCCTCGATATTCTGGATGTAATATTGGGAAAAAGGAAACACTTTGTACTCATTCCGCCCGTTATACAGGGCCAGCGTGACGCTGCCGCCTCTGAAATCGGAGATCTGGAAATATTCATACGCCTTAGATCCCGATTTAGCAGTGATCTCTCCGGAACCGGTGACATATCCCCAGGCATACAGCGCACCCCCATTTTCCAGGGTAATGCTGCTGCCGTCATCCATTTGGATCTGTCCATAGGGTCCCGTTGTAGCTCCGTTTGGATTCTGGTTTCCTCCGAGAGTCGCAAACTTGGCACTGATGCTGATGGCTCCGCCGTTCGAAACCGTTAGCGCCGCGCCTGAAGCCATGGTCAGTTTACGGTAAACATAAGGCTTGGCCCATACGTTCTTCGTGTTGCCAGGCGTTGTGGTGTAAGTCGTCCCCGCCTCGTCAAAGGGGATCAGCAGCGTCACACCGCTGGGGATGGTATACTCCCCGGCGGGGAGGGTGCCGTCGCGAACCAGCACCACGGTCTTTGGCCCCTTCGTGGCGGCAAAGTTCGCCGCAGCGTTCAGGTCCGGAGAACGGAAGTCCGTGCCCACCTGGAACACCGGAGCGGCTGCGGGGGCGAACCGGGCCTCGATGGTCTGGTCCTCGGTCAGGTGCGTGGTCCACTCCGTGTCCAGCGAAACGAATTTCTCCGCTTTCCGGCTGTACCAGCCCAGGAAGATATATCCCTCGGCCGGGGCAGCGACCAGGGTGGTGGTCTCTTTGGCGTTTTTGATGTGCTGGTATTCCGCCGTCACCGCCGCACCGTCCACGGTGTAGCTGCCGCCCTCAGCGGGCAGGAAGGTGGTGGTAACCAGCTTATCCACCGCAAGGGAAATGTTGGTGATCTCGATTTTGGAGGTATAAGTAGTGGTTTCAGTCGTTTCCGGAGCACCGCTGAACACCTCAAAATTGATTTCACCGCCGCCTGCAACCGTCTGCTCGAAATGACCGTTGGCAGTCTGGGCCTCGCCGTTAATCTTGACGTAACCGTCGGCCTTTTGAATATCGATCGTGTAGTCGAAGGTCAGCTTGGCCTCCACGTTCAGGGTGCTGGTCAGGGTAGCTTTGGAAGTTTTTGCAGCAGCATTGGTTGTACCACAACTCCCTTTCGTATATGCCGTGCTCGTGGCCTCAACCGTCATACCGCCGGTGATCTTGGAAGCATCGCCGCCGGCGTCAACTCCCTCCACAATGTTTTTTATTTCCGCCGCCTCAGCCTCAAAGGAAAGCTCCGGCAGGGCGCAGAACACCATGGCCAGCGCTAAAAATAAGCTGAGCCAGCGTTTCATCAGATTTTTTATCATTTTGAAGCACTCCTTTTTTCATGGCCGGAACCGGCCTTTGCCTTTATACTGTTAAGCTCGAAATAAACTCCGAGTCCGATGATCAAAGCTAACAGAGACCACAAATGGGCCAGGTGGACAAGGGAAGTCCCCGTCCCCTCTCGAAACCATTCTTCCACGAAGCGGAAAGCACCGTAAACCGCCATCAGCAGCGGGAACCCCGTTCCTTCGATGGCTCCGCGCTTTTCGCGGTAAAGCAGAAAGCACAAAAACGCCGCGTAGAACAACAGCTCCGCCTGCCGGGTGGGCCAGTGAAGCTCTGTGCCCGGGATCAACCTTCCGCCGCAGCAGCCTGCAAAAAGACAGTTACAGCGCAGGAAAAACAGTGAAGGCATGGCGTATTGGGCAAAGGTATCCATTACCGCTTTCCCATTGAGCTTCATCAGCTTTGCAATCAAAAGAAGAATGACAGGGCAGATAAAGTAGACCCCATAAGTGGAGATCGCGCCGGGGCTGAGCTCCTTGCCGGAGATCACAGCCTCAAAGGCGGCAAACAGCATTGCCGCGACCACGCTGACAGCGCTGAAAAACAGGCACAGGCCCGCCGACAGAACCGGACGCTTCCACCGGCGGTAAACCAGCGAAAAACCGGCAAGCATGCCGAGAAGCACAGCAGCGTATTTTCCGTATTGCGAAAGGAATTCAGCCATAGGACAGGCCTCCCTTCGCGGCGCAGATACAGGTATTCTCCGAAAAAAGGCGTGTTTCAAAAAACAGCTTCCGCATCTCGGAGGGAAGAAACAAAGCCGAATCGCGCTTGGTAATGACAGAGGGTTTCTTCATCATCAACAAGACTTTTCAGCCCCTTTCGTTTCGTTGAATTTGGCCGCAGAGAATAAAAAGAACCGGCTTTTGGGGATTCCCCCATCATGCCGGCTTACCTTCCATTCCTGCTTTGAATGGTGTTGCTAAAATTTGCAGCCGGTCGGACATAACAGAAACGTTCCGTTTCTGTAGAAGTTTCCGAACTTCAGAGCAGATGTTTTCGACACAAATGTGCTCAACATCTTGAAGTTCTCAACTTCAGCAGAGTGAAGTTCCCGCCTTAGTCACCTGGCTTTGCGTCCCATAATTTCTCACGGTTTGCCAAAAGTTAGCAGCCTGGCAAGCGTAGCATATTCACTTATGCGTTAGCTCCATAGCTTTGCGTCCCGCGGTTTCCCACGGTTTGCCCAAATTCGCAGCCGGTCGGGCATAACAGAAACGTTCCGTTTCTGTGAAGTTTCCGAACTTCAGAACAGATGTTTTCGACACAAATGTGCTCAACATCTTGAAGTTCTCAACTTCAACAGAGTGAAGTTCCCGCCTTAGCCACCTGGCTTTGCGTCCCGCCGTTTCCGAACGGTTTGCCAAAAGAGAGCAATTGCAGATTCAACGCGGGCTTTGTTTCGTTCCCCCTTTCTTTCTCCCCGACGCCGGCGATGCTACCGATGGCGGGGCTCATGAGCCGGGGGCTCAAAGCTTTGCGCATTCATTTGTCTACAGGAAAGCTCCTTTCCAAAAGGATAAAATTTTCAATTAGCCCGGATATACTCCGACTATGCGTATACTATATCATATTCCCTTAGAAAACGCAAGACATTTTGCCCTTTTCTTTCCGCTTTTTTGTTGAGATATACGCTATGCGATTTTGAAAAGAATTGACAAGAAACTTGGCATAGCGGATGCCGGAAAGCCTGCCCTCCCTTACTCCTCACTCGCCCTTGCCCTGCCATCCCGAACGCCCCACGCCTGTCATTCTGAGCAACGCGAAGAATCTTGCCCTTCAGATGCTGGATACTGGATGTTAGACTATGGCGGCCTTGCTGCGCGAAGGAAGGACAACGGCCCTTATCTAACAACTAACAACTAAGAACTAAATACTAACAGACCGAGATTCTTCGTCAAGAAGCAAAGCTTCTTTTCCTCAGAATGACAGAGAGGGCGGTACGCCCTTCGCCTTCGCCCTTTAATGCCTTTTTCCATTTCTTCCTGTCATCTCTGAACAAAAGATGCTCCGCATCTTTGTGAAGGATCTCGCCCTTTCGCCCTTCTACATTAATAAATTATGAATTATGCATTCTACATTGCCCTTCATCCCTTCAAATTCCTCACCCCTCACTCCCCTTCCTCTTTTCTAACAGCCAACAGCAAAAAAGGGCCCCCTGCTCTCGCAGGGAAGCCCTTTCACTTCGTTTCGATCCGTCTGATATTTTGGGAAGCTCCGCTTATTCAGCAGCATCCTCCGGGAACACATTGTATCCCTTGCAGAAACGGGTAATGATAGCGGCAGCCTCGCTGCGCTTGGTATTTCCCTTGGGAACCAGCGTGGTTTCGGTGCGGCCATTGATCAGCCCAGTGGCGTTCGCCCACGCCATGTCTTCTACCGCGTAATCGGAAACACTGGAGGCATCCGCATATTTGCTGATATCTCCGGTCTTCTTCTCATACTTCTTGTATGTGGCATAGCGGGACATAAAGGCTGCCATTTCCTCTCGGTTCACGTTCTTGCCCGGACGGAAGATGGTATCGCTGTAGCCCTTGGCAATTCCGTTCTCAGTGGCCCACACAATGGCCTTGAAATAGTACTGGTCAGAAGGCACATCCGTGAACTGGCTCTTCGTGGCGGTAACCTCGGGCTTGCCCTCCAGGCGGTACAGGATCGTTACGATCTGGCCGCGGGTAAGGGGGCTTTCGGGTGAGAACAGGTTCTCAGAGGTGCCCGTCATAATCTCGTTCTCGTACATGTAGCGAACATCGGCGGCAAACCAGTCGCCCTTGATGCCCTTGTTCTCGTCGGCCTCGGTCACGTCGTCGTAGGGCAGCGGATCAACCAGAGGCACGGGATTCGGATTGATCTCTTCTCCGCCGTCATCGGGCAGAGCGGGAATCACTTCGGTCCAGGTGTCGGTATAGGTCCGGCCGTTCAGGGTCGCGGTCGCGGTGTAGGTCCGTTCGCCCGCTACGCCAACCTGTGCGGGAGTGGTGATCTCACTGGTGACGGTGGCGTCAGCGCGCTGGATATCGTCGCAGGTCTCGCATACGATAGACACGCTGGTATGATCAGGGCTCCATTCGGGCTCGCCGTACTCATGGCCCGTGGCCGCAATGGTCTCAGCCGCTACCGTAGTTTCCTGTGTACCGGCTTCATCCTTGAACACCTTACGGCACACAGAGCAGGTGTAATACTCGTTGTTTCCTGCTTCCGTGCAGTTAGCTTCCTTGGCATCGGTCTTCACCAATGTGTGGCCCTTGGCCGCAATGGTCTCATCCTCAACCGTGGTCTCGGTAGTCTGGTCGGCCTTGAACACCTTATGGCACACAGAGCAGGTCCAGTACTCGTTGTTGCCTGCTTCCGTGCAGTTAGCCTCTTTGGCATCGGTCTTTACCATTTCGTGGTTGCACAGGAACTCAATGTCCACGCCGATCGTATGCTGATCGACAGCGGCCACGGCCTTGTTCATCAGGGAAGCCAGCTGAATGATGATATTGGTCATGCCGGTGGTATCGGCGGAAGCTTCATGAACAGCCTTCTGCAGGCTTACCAGGAAGTTCTCATTTTCTACCATCTCAAACTGCTCTGCGGTAACGCCTGTGAAGCTGACCTTCACGTCACGGGCCAGCTTGGCGCTGCTGGAGCTGACTGCCAGCTCGGTGCCCTTGGTCAGATAGAAGGAGATGGCGTCGGTTTTGTCGTCCACCAGCTCCACCTTATCCAGAATGGACTCCACGGTGTCGGCATTGGTGTTGGACAGCAGGTTGATGTCGTCCTTGCCCTCGGCAAACTGAAGCTTCTTATTGCCGATCTGCAGCCAGGAGCCGCTGGCGATGACGATCTTGCTGTCGTTGCCGGCATTCTCGGCGACGGTGAAGTTCTTGTCGTTGACCATCAAATGCCAGGCGTCGGAAACGCCCTCGCCGGGTGTCGCGGTGATGACCTTGGCCTTGCCGGCCTCGAAAGCATCGGAAGCCAGCGTGTAGGTCACGCTCTTTCCCGCCGCGTCCTCGGGAGCCTTGATGGTGGCGTTGACGGTGCCGCGGGTAAAGTCTCTCAGGGCATTGAAACCGGCGCCGTTCAGGGTATCAAACAGGGGCAGGTCGTTCTGGTTCTTATCGCCCAGCAGCTTGATTTCGCCCATGCCATGGATCCGCTTGCCGCCGCCCAGGGAGGTAACGTCATTCATGCCCACGCCCAGATACAGGCTGTTGGGGTTCACGCTCTTGTCGGGAATGGTCAGGGTGGCCTTGTAGCTGCTGTCCACAGTGCCCACTACCTCGGTGGTGGTACCGTCTTTCAAGGTGGAGGCTACAACGCCCACGAACTTGATGTTGTCCGCCAGCTTATTGTCCACAGCGGTGCGGATGTTATAGCCGGTGGGCTCTCCGAACTTGATCTCAACGGTAACTTCTTTACCGTTGACTTGATCCAGAACGCCGTTCATCAGGGTAAGCAGCGCCGTAAGGCCGCCGTTCACACCGTTTGTCCTCAGGTCTTCCAGAATCTGACCGTCCAGTTCGATATTGCTGGTGACGGTGACAGGCTGCAGGAGTCTGGCGTAGCTGTTGCTCACAGCCAGCTCGGTGCCTGCCTCCAGGTGGAAGCAAACAGGCTTGTTTTCCGCATTGACCAGTTCCACGGCATTGCGGATCTCGGTATCCAGCGTGCTGAGATCCCGGATGTTGTCCAGCTTCAGATCGCCGGCCTCATCGCTCTCAAACTGCAGAAGCTTGTCGCCGACCTGGAGCCAGGAGCCGTTGGCGACGGTGACAAAGCTGTCGCTGTCTTCCTTTTCGCCGATGGCGAAGTTGGTCTCGTTCACCATGGCGTGCCAGGCTTCGGAGACACCTGCATCAGGGGTGGCGGTAATGGTAGTCTTGCCGCTTTCCTCAGCAGCCTCGGAAATCGTGTAAGTCACAGGGTGCTTTTTCCCGTCGGTTTCAACGATGGCGGCTTTGACGGTCGCGCCCTGGAAACTGTATAGGTTATCCATCAGGTTGGACAAACCCTCGACATCGCTGCCCTCGCCGTTCCGCAGGATCATGGCATGGCTCTTAACGCCATCCACTTCCAGGGAAGCCACGTTCTTCATTCCCACGCCGATCACGGCGCTGCCGCTGTTGGCGCTATTGGGCAGAACCAGCTTGGCGTTGTAGCTGTTGTCCACGGTGCCAACCACCGCGTCAACATTGCCATCGCTCAATTTGGAAGCCAGAACAGCAACAAACTTATTGTCTCCCAGCTGTTCCTCGACCCAAGCCTTCCAGTCAGCTTCGGTCTCCGGGGAACCTTCTGCCGCAAAAGCGGCCACGGGCAGCATTGTTATGCACATCATAAGGGCAAGAAACAAAGCCAATCCGCGCTTGCTCATCATCTTAAATACAGATTTCATAAACAAGACTCATACTCCTTTGTTTTGAATTTGGTCTGAAAGCACTGCGCCGTTTGCCGACACACGCTTTCAAAGCATCAATGGTAAAGCTAAAATTTGCAGCCGGCCGGACATAACAGAAACGTTCCGTTTCTGTGAAGTTCCCGAACTTCAGAGCAGATGTTTTCGACACAGATGTGCTTAACATCTTGAAGTTCTCAACTTCAGCAGAGTGAAGTTCCCGCCTTAGTCACCTGGCTTTGCGTCCCGCCGTTTCCGGCGGTTTGCCAAAAGTTAGCAGCCTGGCAGGCATGGCATATGCAATATGCGTTAGCCCCATAGCTTTGCGTCCCGGGATTTCCCCCGGTTTGCCATTTTTGCAGCCGGTCGGACATAACAGGAACTTGCGGTTTCTGTAGAAGCCTTCAACTTCAACAGAGGCTTTGATCCTGTGTTAGTCACCTGGCTTTGCGCCCCGCCGTTTCCGAACGGTTTGCCCAAATTCGCAGCCGGACGGACATAACAGAAACGTTCCGTTTCTGTGAAGTTTCCGAACTTCAGCAGAGGGAAGTTCCTGCCTTAGTCTCCTGGCTTTGCGTCCCGGGGTTTCCCCCGGTTTGCCAAAAGAGAAAAATGCAGATCTTCGCGCCGGCTTTGTTTCACGCCCCCTTTCTTATCCCCTACGCCGGCGATGCTACCGATGAAGGGGCCGTGAGCCTGGGGGCTCAAAACTGGCCGCATTCACTGTTCTACATAAACCTCCTTTTTACATGGAGAGCGGCTGGATCAAAATCTTCATACTATTTGACTTGATCAGCCTTATCCGAAATATCATACAGGAATGTACCGATTTTCAGAACCGTTCGCGGTAATTCCTATATTACACAGTGAAATTGTATCACAGATTTCCAGAAACCGCAATGCGTTTTTCACAAAAAAACAAAAATATAAAGTGAGAAATACCGTATTGATTTCCATATTGAATTGACAACTTCTTTGGAATGTGTCAAAAAAATATGCTCTCCCCAGAAAAAGGGGAGAGCCAGAAAAATCAGGAACAAATGAGCGGATATCCAAAATCACTATCAGAACAGATAAAATCTAACATCTAAAATTCCACAGGTACACCGAAATCTTTATTTCATTCGATGATTTTCGAGATTTTTCTACAGGTTTCGGCAAGATATTTTTCCTATTTTTTTCACCTTAACCCTTGATATGATCCTCCGGGTATGGTAAAGTTGTCTCACACGTAAAATTTACAAGGAGGATCACGCATGGAAAAGGAAGTTAAAGTCATCATTTGTTCGGAGGATGGTGAATGGAGCCGAGAATTCCAACAGAGGTTTTCCCAGAATAATATGAGGGTGACCTTTATCAAAAAGGACGGCGTCATGCTTGTGGATAAGATCCGGGAGCTGCGGCCAAACATCGTGGTGATGGATCTTATTATGCCGGGCCTCGACGCACTGGGCGTAATGCACGCCGTGGATCAGGAGACCGAAAGCGAGCGGATCATGTACATCGTTACCGCCTCGTACACCACTCCCCTTCTGGAACGGGAGGTCATGAAGGCCGGGGCCGCTTTTTTTGTGCTTTCTCCCTATGACAAGGGGGAAATGATCGACCGAATGCTTTCCCTGAGCAAGCTCAGGGGAAAGCATTTCAGTCCGGAGCCTGTTTATCCCGGGCTTAGAATGGAGGTCACAGATATTTTACACCAGATAGGCGTGCCGGCCCACATCAAGGGGTATCATTATCTGCGGGATTCCATCATTATGGCCATCGAAAAGCCCGAGATCATCAACGCAGTCACCAAGCAGCTTTATCCCAGCGTGGCAAAGCAGTACGGCACCACCAGCTCCAGAGTGGAAAGAGCCATACGCCATGCCATTGAAGTCGCCTGGGACCGTGGGGATGTGGATGTGCTTTCCTCTTATTTCGGATATACCATTCACAACTCCCGGGGAAAACCGACCAACAGCGAATTTATTGCCATGATCGCCGACCGGCTCTGCCTACAGATGGCTGACGCTTCGTAACGTACACAGTATAGCAGAATTCGACATCATATTTTGTCGAAATATAGTGTTTACATAAATTTAATATTTTCGCAGCGCGCCGACGGTCTGATTCCGCGGCGCGCTGTTTTGATGGCAGGGGGGCAGTAGTGTAAAGTATACAATGTAGAAAATAGAAAAAAGAGTAAAGGGCGAGATCCTGGATGCCAGATACTAGATACTGGATACTAGATACTAGATACTGGATACTAGATACTAGATACTGGATACTAGATACTGGATACTGGATACTAGATACTGGATGATGGTTGCGCCTTTGGCGCAAGCAAGGAAGTAAGGGAAAGAAATTATAGTTTAGATTACGTTCTTGGCCCCCCTGAAAGGGGGCTGTCGCCCGATAAGGGCGACTGAGGGGTTTGCGTGACAAGCTGAACCCCTCAGTCACGGCGTCTCGTCTTCGACTCGGGTGCAAAAGTGCCAAAAAAGTTATAGCTTTCTGCACGTGCTCACCGCCGCGCCACCAAAGGTGCTCTTCGAGCAGCTTGGCTGTCGTCTGAAAGACGGCCGGGGGCTGTAGCTGCGGCAATAAAAAAACCACCACATGCTGCGCATGGTCCCCACAGGCTGTGAAGCAGGCTGTTCCACTTCTCAGGGAAGCGAGAAGAAAAATCCCTTCCGGCAGCTTTCATCCGCCACCTTTCTCACGTTGTTCGGTCAGCGTTGGACGGTCTCCACCGGAGACCAACGCCCCTTTCAGGGGAGGCTAAGGGCGAGGGGAAAAGATGGAAAGGCAAAGTATAACTCCTATATTATAAAGTGATATCACTTAGATGTCAAGTGAATGTATAAAAATGAAAAGGAAAGCCATATGATAGTCTTATGAAAGCAAAAGTGAGGGAAATCATATGGCTACAAATAAGCGGGTGTTTACATTGCGGCTGCCGGATGAGGTTTTTGACAAAATCGGGATCCTTGCAACAAGAGAACATCGTTCCATGACGAATTATATTGAGTATGTATTGATGAAGCACCTGTCCGAGATCGAACAGGAGAGCGGACAAATTAAAGGAAGCCAAAAGCTTTTATGAATGTTTGGGATCGATGGCGTAAGCCTCCGGAGGAAGTACTCTCCGGAGGTTTCTTATTGCTCGAAAAGGAAATGTAAAATGTAGAAACAAGGGAAAGGGAAAAAGGAAGGGTAAACCCCGCCACCGCCATTCGGCGATCCCCTTTTTCCCGTCTTCGTCACTGTGTTCCTCGGAATGACAGAAAGGGGAGCGGCCGCAAAGCTTTACGTTCTAATTGTAAACAAACTGTTAACAATATTGTCGTAGGGTTGCATTCCTTACAGTGCCATGATAAACTGTAACCAAATTGTAACACTTGTCATGAATGTGTCACCTTTTTCGGAAAGGAGCGAACAGACCGTGCAGCATAGATTCTGGAAAAGCTTATTGGCCTTTTTCCTTGTTCTGGTTCTGACCATCGGCACTGTTGCCACCCTGAGCATGGCCACGGCGGCAAAAACAGAAACCGCGTCGGTTCGCTATTCCCAAGAGGTCCGCGAAAGTCAGGCGCAAACCGCTACAGAGCTTTCCGCCGTGGTACCGGAGAATAACACTTCTCCTCTTTTGAGCACAGGCGCATTTTTTCTGGTTCTTGTTATTTTCTCATTGGCAGTGTTCTTCACCTTCCGTTCCTTCAGGATGAACAGGCAGACGAGAGAAGCCGCTCCACCGGCGGGAAGAAATTTCCGCGGCACTATTTCCTGAGTATAAGGGTTTTCGTCCTTTCATATTTTATACCTCGAAAAAACCGGATCGGCCAAAAGCCGGTCCGGTTTTTCCTTTCCTTCGCCGGAAGAAATTGGAATTTTCGGGAACGGCTCCCGCTTTTCCGCGGCCCTATGGGGTTTTTGGGGCCCTTCCCCACCCATTCTGGTAAAGCCCGGCGGAAATTCACAGAAAAGCGCTTGAATTTCCGGCTTTTCTACTGTATGATAAAGATACATCTCATTTTGTAATATACCGCGGGTGACCCGCAACCGAAAATACATGCTTTTCTTTAGAGTAATGGAGGATTTACCTTGGCTGTAAAATTAAAAACAAAGCTGATCAGACCTGTCGCCCTGTTGCTTCTGGCCTGCGTTCTGCTTGCCGCCGCTCCCATGGGGGCCTTCGCCATAGATACCAATACCCTGATCTATCAGGTGGGAGACCGGGCCTTTCTTTCTTTGGACCGCTATACCGGCGTGCTGAAAAGCTCAGTAGGTCTGACGGGTACTGTCACCGTCCCCTCCGAGATAGAGGGCATAAAGGTAACCTCCATCGGCGACAGTGCCTTCTCCGGGCAGAACGGCCTGCAGGGCATCAAGATCCCCTCTTCGGTAAAGAGCATCGGCGACCGGGCCTTTGCCTCCTGCGTGTCCCTGAAGACCGTGGAGATCGAAGACGGCCCCACCACCCTTGGAAAAAGCGCTTTTCAGTATTGCTACGCCCTGACAAGCATCACCCTGCCCTCCACGCTTCTCTCCATCGATAATTATGCCTTCGCTTCCTGCCTGGAACTGCAAAGCATCACGCTGCCGGGCAGCGTCGCCCATATCGGCAGCTACGTGTTTTCCGACTGCACGAAGCTGAGCAGCGTCACTATGCCGGGCGGCATTTCCTCCATCGGGGAATATGCTTTTAACGACTGCAGATCGCTGCGCAGCATCACCCTGCCGGAAGGCCTTGTGGAGCTTCCCATTGCCCTGTTCTCTGGCTGTACCTCTCTGACACAGGTAACAGTTCCCAGCTCGGTGCGGTCCGTAGGCTCCATTTCCTTCGGAAACTGCACCTCTTTAAGCCGCCTGGTGCTGCCTGAGGGCGTTACCAGGATCTATGACCGTGCCTTTTCCGGCTGCTCCGGCCTCAAGGAGCTTTCCATGCCGGATTCCATCACAAGCATCGCAGCGGATTCCTTCTACGGCTGCCAGGGTCTTACCTTCTATGTGAACGCCGGCTCCTATTCCCAGGTTTTCGCCTCGGCAAACAATATCCCCTTTGTGCTGGGACAGATTGACAACAACCAAAACCCGAGCCCGGGAAATTATCCCCCCACCCCCTTTATCGATGAAGCGAACCACTGGGCCTCCGATTACATTCGCTGGTCCTATGCCAAGGGCTATTTCAACGGCACCACCGCTACCACCTTTGAGCCTGATTCTTCCGTGACCCGGGGAATGCTCGTGACGCTTCTGCACCGCATAGAGGGTCGGCCCTCTGCCGGAAGCTCTACCTTTACCGACGTTTCCCCAAGCTCCTATTATGCCGAGGGCGTCGCCTGGGCCCAGGCAAACGGGATCGTAAACGGCGTGACCGCAACCACCTTCGCGCCGTCCCAGAGCATCACGAGGGAACAGCTGGCCACCATGCTCTATCGCTATGCAGAATATAAGAGCAAGAACGTTTCCGCCCGCGGTGATCTCAGTCGGTATCAGGACAACAACCGGGTAAGCAACTATGCCGGGGTCTCCATGTCCTGGGCTGTAGGAACGGGGCTTATCACCGGAACCACTTCCACCACATTGACGCCAAAGGGCCGCGCCACCAGAGCTCAGACAGCGGTCATGCTTTACCGGTTTGAAGAAAAGTGAAAAGAAAAGCGGCATATGCTGTGAAAGGTCTTTCCGAACGGCGAAAGGCCTTTTTCTTTTATCCAAAACAAGGAAAAGCGTGAAACTCTTTTGTTTTTTCCGGAAAACGATTGACAAAAGCCTGAAAATTCCTTATATTATGCTCATTGCGTTTGCATCTGAAAAAAGGTCTGCCTCAGGAGGTGAGCAGGCCATAAAAGCGGTTTTGCTGTTTCGCCGTGGCCGTCCCGGAAACGGGAAAGGCGCTATTTTATCCTTTGCGGGAGGCGATCCTTTAAAAGCTGAACCGGGTTATGTGTGAATAACAAAAGACACGCAACTGATTTTGGCGCGGAACCCGCGCCGCCGCAAAGGAGATGCAGTACAATGAAGGACGTTATCATTTCACTGAAGGACATTGCTGTTTCCTATGATGGAGAGCAGGTGCTGAAAAACTTCAACCTGGAGATCCGGGATGGAGAATTCGTCACCCTGCTTGGCCCCTCCGGGTGCGGAAAAACTACCGTGCTGAGAACGATTGGAGGCTTCATCACACCGGACGCAGGCAGTGTCTTTTTTGGTGAGCGGAATATCACAGCCCTTCCCCCCCACAAGCGGGAGGTCAACACCATTTTCCAGAAGTACGCTCTTTTCCCCCATCTCAACGTGTATGACAACATTGCCTTCGGCATGAGGCTGAAAAAGAAAAGCGAGCATGAGGTCAAGGAAACGGTCCACCAGATGCTCAGCATGGTGAACCTTTCCGGCTACGCCCACAGGGGGATCAGCCAGCTTTCCGGCGGCCAGCAGCAGCGTGTGGCCATCGCCAGGGCTCTTGCCGTCGAGCCTAAGATTCTGCTTCTCGACGAGCCCCTGGGCGCTCTTGACCTGAAGCTGCGCAAGGATATGCAGGTAGAGCTGAAAAAGATACAGCAGCAGACGGGGATCACCTTCATCTTCGTCACTCATGACCAGGAAGAAGCTCTTTCCATGTCTGACACAGTGGTGGTCATGGACGGCGGCGTCATCCAGCAGATCGGCACCCCCACCGATATTTACAACGAGCCTAAAAATGCCTTTGTTGCCGATTTTATCGGTGAATCCAATATTCTCGACGGCCTGATGCTGGAGGACTACCGGGTAAAATTCGCCGGAAGGGAATTCCGGTGCCTCGATAAGGGTTTTGGCAAAAACTGCCCTGTAGACGTAGTTATCCGTCCGGAGGATATCGACGTTGTCTCCCCCGACGCCTCCCACATCACAGGCGAAGTCACCGCCGTTACCTTCAAGGGCGTGCATTACGAGATCATTGTGGACGTGAACGGCTTCAAATGGATGATCCAGTCTACGGATTTCAGGGAGGTGGGAGACAGGATCGGCATGTCCCTGACCCCTGACGATATCCACGTCATGGCAAAATCCGAATATTCCGGCACCTTTGGGGATTACAGCACCTTCAGTGATGAAATGGAAGAGGATATCATCGCTTCCGAGGAAGGAGGGGACGAAGATGAAATCTAGATCCCGCCTTCTTTCCGCGCCCTACATCGTGTGGACGGCTCTTTTCATCGTGATTCCCATGCTGCTGGTGGCATGGTTCGCCCTGACGGACAAAAGCGGCCATTTTACCCTGGAAAATATTCTCAGCGTGGGTCAGTATTCCAATGTGTTCCTGCGCTCTATCTGGCTGGGCGCAGTAGCTACGGCGATCTCCCTGCTGCTGGGCTATCCCCTCGCCTATATTATCTCCCGCATGGACGTGAACCGTCAGAGCATGATGGTGATGCTGGTCATGCTGCCCATGTGGATGAACTTCCTGCTGCGCACCTACGCGTGGATGACCCTGCTGGAGGACAACGGCCTGATCAACGCGTTTCTCTCCCTGCTTGGGCTGCCCAGGTTCCATATGATCAACACTGCCGGGGCGGTGGTGCTGGGAATGGTGTACAACTATATTCCCTACATGATCCTTCCCCTCTATTCCGTGCTGACGAAAATTGACCCCAGCGTGATTGAGGCGGCTCAGGATCTGGGCGCAAATGACAGAAAGGTGTTTTTGAAGGTGGTGGTTCCCATGAGCATGCCGGGGATCATTTCCGGAGTCACCATGGTGTTTGTTCCGGCGGTGAGCACCTTTATCATTTCCAAAATGCTGGGCGGCGGCGGGAATCTGCTGATCGGCGACCTGATCGACATGCAGTTCCTGGGCAGCGCGTACAATCCCAATCTGGGTTCCGCCATTTCCCTGGTGCTCATGGTTCTGATCCTCATCTGTATGGGGATCATGAACCAGTTCGACGAAGGCGAATCCGTGGAAGGGGGTATCATGCCATGAAAAAGGCAGGCTCCAGAATATACACCTTTCTCATCTTCGCATTTCTTTACGCCCCCATTCTCGTGCTCATCGTGTTTTCCTTCAACGATACGGAAACCGCCAGCCGCACCGTGTGGAGCGGTTTTTCCCTGCGCTGGTACGAAAAGCTCTTTGAGGACCGGCTGATCCTGGAGGCCCTCAGAAACACCCTGATCATTGCGGTGATTGCTTCTGTCTGCTCCACGGTGCTGGGCACGGTGGCGGCGATCGGGATCAACTCCATGAAAAAGCTGCCCCGCCGGATCATGATGAACCTGACCAATTTTCCCATGGTAAATCCGGAGATCGTCACCGGTGTTTCCCTGATGCTGCTGTTTGTGTTCGCGGTAAACCTGTTCGGCGGCAGGTCCCTGGGCATGGTGTCTCTCATCGCCGCCCATATCACCTTCTGTCTTCCCTATGTGATCCTTTCCGTGCTTCCGAAGCTCAGGCAGATGGACCAGAACCTTTTTGAAGCGGCTCAGGACCTTGGCTGTCCGCCGGTCAAGGCATTTTTCAAGGTGGTGCTGCCGGAGATCATGCCCGGCATCGTTACAGGCATGATCATGGCCTTCACCCTTTCCATCGATGATTTTGTGATCAGCTACTTTACAAGCGGCACCACGCAAACGCTGCCTATCTATATCTACTCCATGACAAGGAAGCGTGTAAGCCCCGAAATAAACGCCCTTTCCACCGTGCTCTTTGCCGTGGTGATGGCACTGCTGCTCATCAACAATATCCGGGCCCAGCGGGAATCCAAAGCCCAGGCAAAAAAGAAGGAGGCTTCTCAATGAAAAGGTCTCTCTTGCTTGTTCTGGCCGCATTTTTCGTTCTCCTTGCGGCCGCTCCTGCCGCTTCCGCAGAAAGCAGCCCGGTGGACCCCACGGTGACGCTCAACGTCTATAACTGGGGAGAATATATCGCCAACGGTACCGACGGCTCCATGGACGTCAACGCGGAATTTACCCGGCGGACCGGGATACAGGTAAATTACACCACCTTTGACAACAATGAATCGCTCTATTCCAAGCTGGCCGGGGGCGGAGCGGATTACGACGTGATCTTTCCCTCGGAATACATGGTATCAAAGCTGATCCAGAACGGCATGCTGGCAGAGCTGGATTTTGAGAACATCCCCAATTTCCAGTATATCGATCCCCAGTTCCGGGACCCGGCCTACGATCCCGAAGGCCGCCATTCTGTGCCCTACACCTGGGGCGTGGTGGGTATTTTCTATAACAAAGATTATGTGGAAAAAGAAGTGACCAGCTGGGATATCCTGTGGGATCCCGATTACGCAGGCAAGATCCTGATGTTTGACAATCCCCGGGACGCCTTTGCCATCGCCCAGTTTCGGCTGGGGCAGTCTGTGAATACCACCGATTCGGAGGACTGGAAGGCTGCCGCCGCTCTGCTGAAAGAGCAAAAGCCCCTGCTTCAGGGCTACTACATGGACCAGATCTTCAACAAAATGGAAAGCG
>CAZNZS010000015.1:0-41823 GCA_964577585.1 uncultured Acutalibacter sp. | reverse complement strand
CCGTATCGGAAATATTGCGCACCTTCATTTCCACCAGGCCGTCGTCGATCAGCACTCTGGCTCCGGCCTGCAGATCCTTCGGCAAGTCCTGATAGGTGATGGAAACGATCTTTTCATCTCCCGCCACCTCCCGGGTAGTCAGGGTAAAGGTGTCGCCCCTTTTCAGCTCAATGGGGCCGTTCGCAAAGGTTTTCACCCGGATCTCAGGGCCTTTGGTATCCAGGATCGTGGCGATGGGCAGGCCCAGCTCTCCCCGCAGGCGGGTGACCACCTCCAGCTTCTTTTTGGCGTCCTCGTGGGTGCAGTGAGAGAAGTTGAACCGGGCGGCGTTCATGCCTCCCAACATCAGGCGGCGCAGCACCCCCTCGTCTTCTGTGGCGGGCCCCAGCGTACAGATGATCTTTGTCTTTCTCAGCATTTCCATCAGCCTTTCTCTATTGAAGATTTCCGGTCCTGTTGAAAGCTTTTTCTATGAAAAAGCGGTCTCCGCTATTGTTCCCTGTTTTCCTGTAAAAGCCGGTAAATATCGCCTTTTCGGAACCCCGTCAGCTTTGCGGCTTCCTTTGCCGCGTCGGCGGCAGAAAGGCCCTGCTCCATCTGATTCCGGGCAAGCTCGGCAGCATCCTCCAGGGTGTATTCCTCCTGCTCAAAAGCAGGGGCGGCAGCCCCGTCGATCACAAGCACATATTCTCCCTTGGGCTCCTGCTCCCGGTAGTGGGCGGCAGCCTCCTTTAAGGTGGTGCGCCAGACTTCCTCGTGAAGCTTTGTCAGCTCTCTGACAACGGCAATCCTTCTGTCCCCGCCGAAGGTCTTTTCAAAATCGGATAAGGTCTTCCGCAGCTTGTGGGGCGCTTCGTAAAACACCATGGTGCGGGTCTCCCGCTCCACAGAAAGCAGATGCTCCCGGCGGCTGCGTTTATTCATGCTCAAAAAGCCCTCAAAGGTAAACCGCCCGGTGGGCAGTCCGCTTACCGCCAGAGCGGAGATCACCGCCGTGGGGCCGGGCACCACATACACCGGGATCCCTTCCTTCGCACAGGCAGCCACCAGCGTTTCTCCGGGATCGGAAATGGCAGGCATGCCGGCATCGGAAACAAGCGCGCAGGTCTCCCCCGCCCTCAGCCGCTGCAAAATCAGCTCTCCGTGGGATATTTTGTTGTGTTCAAAGTAACTTAAAAGGGGCTTCCTGATCGCAAAATGGTTCAAAAGCTTCATGGTCACCCTGGTGTCCTCGGCGGCGATGAAATCCGCCTGCTCCAGGGTCTCCTTTGCTCTGGGAGAAAAGTCTCCCAGATTCCCGATAGGCGTTCCCACCACATAAAGGGCCCCTTTTTCCAGCGCCTGCGTGCTCATGCTCTCCTCCTACTGCTCTTTTTCCCCGGCGCCGCTTCTCTCCGAAAGGATCAGGGTGGGCTCCGCCGTAAGGCCGGGCCTTCCACCCCTCCGGCATTCCAGCAAAAAAAGATACGGTCCTTTTTCGGGCTTTGACTGTACCATTCTGAGCCGCTTCGGCTCCAATTCCGTTTCCTGAAAAGTCTTCACGGCTTCAGGCAGCCGTTCCACAGGCAGGCACACACAAAGCCTGCCGCCGAAATTCAGCGTGTATCTGGAGGCCTTGGCCAGATCCTGTAAGGTAAAGCTTTCCTCGTGACGGGCGGTCTTCCGCTCC
The DNA here is from genome assembly GCA_964577585.1 of uncultured Acutalibacter sp. Taxonomy (GTDB): domain Bacteria; phylum Bacillota; class Clostridia; order Oscillospirales; family Acutalibacteraceae; genus Acutalibacter. The sequence continues at coordinate 40,154 of CAZNZS010000015.1, read as the reverse complement.
CCCTCTCCGAAATATCCGCTGTTCATGGGATAATAGGGCGGGTTGCAGGCCACCAGGCGAAGCCCCTGATGGGGCAGCAGCTTTTTATAGTCCCGGGCGTCCCCGCAAATGACCTCTATATCCCGGGAATAACCGTTTTCCTCCGCCGAGCGCCGGGCAAGCTCCGCCGCTTCCCCGCTGATCTCAACGGCCAGTATTTTGCCGGGGTTCCCCCGCTTTCTCCAAAGCACGGGGATCGCGCCGCAGCCCGTGCCCAGGTCCGCGCAGTCTTCTCTGCCCCCGGGCATGGAAAATTCCGCCAGCAGCAGCGTATCCGTGGTGAACCGGTGCTGTCCCCGGGTAAGGACCCTGCACCCGTCCTCAAATTCCTCCCACCGGCAGTCTTCCTTTTCCTTCACGGCCTTCCCCGCTTTCACAAAAACATAAAAGAAAAACCCGGGGCAACGGCAAGTGCCAGCCCCGGATTCTGCTTTTCCGAATTCGGTTCGATCAAAAACCGATCAGCCCTCCTGGGGTGCTCCTACAGGACAGGTTCCGGCGCAGGCGCCGCAGCTGATGCAGGTATCGGCATCGATCACATATTTACCGTCGCCCTCGGAAATGGCATTCACAGGGCATTCACTGGCGCAAGCGCCGCAGGCAATGCATTCGTCGCTGATTACGTAAGGCATGGGGTTACACCTCCCACAAAATTTTTACACCTTTATTCTAGCACATTTTTACTAAAAATCAAGACCTTATTCTGCATTTGAACACATAGACCGGCTTCTCGGAGAGAAAGTACCGTGTGTAAGTCCTGATCTGTTTTGCGTCGGCCAAAAACGGTTTTTCCTAGATATAGCGAGACTATAAGACCGCTTTCCGAAAACACGGTCTCCCTGTTTGACCCTGAAAAATTTGGGAGTGCCCAAACCACAGAAATACAGAAAATTCCTGAAATCTGGCACTCCCAAGCATTTTAATATTGATAGAATCCTTCTCCGGAAGACATTCCCAGCTTGCCTTCATCGATGTACTTTTTCAGTACGGCCGCCATTTCTTTGAAATGATAGGGCATCATCATTTTCTTCAGGAGCGGGCTTAAGAGCCCGGGCACCTTCTGATACTGCATCACAATATTATAAGCGGTAGTAAGCCCAACCGTATCAATGATCTGGAACGGTCCCTTGGGAGCGCCGGTGCCATGCGTCCATGCGATATCGATACTCTGCGGATCGGAAACCCCAGCCGCATAGAGATCAAGACCGCTTAAAAGGAAGGGAACCAGCATGGAGTTCAGCAGGTAACCGTTTTTCTCCTTGCGGACCGGCAGAGCGATCATCCGGATATCGTTGCTGAATGCAATCAGTTCATCAAAATGCCGGGGATCGGTTTTATCCTGCGCCATTATCTCCGCCGTATTGTTCTGCCAGATGGAATTTGCAAAATGAAGAGACAGATATTTATCGGGTCTTCCGGTATATTTTGCGAAAGCAGAAGGGAGCAGGGTAGAGGAATTGGTGGCGATAACGGTCTTTGCCGGAAGGCAGGGAGCCAGTTTCTGATAAAATTCTATCTTGTCCTTCTCGTTTTCCGCCATTGATTCAATGACCAGATCTGCATCTTCCACCGCTTTTTTCATATCCAGTTCCAGCTTCAGGCTGGCATACGCATGCTCCACATTTGAGATGCATGCCTGCTTATCAAAGCTGTCGCTGTCTGCAATACCTGCAGCCCAGGGGCCCTTTCCGTTTTCCATGTTTTCGATGGTATCCAGATAGGTTTTCTTCAAATGGTCGAGCTTCGGCTGGGTACGGCCGATAGAGCCCTCAGACCTAAGCCAAATCGTCACGTCAAATCCACAATACGCACTCTGAAAGGCAATCTGGCTGCCCAATACGCCGCCGCCTGCTACCACGATTTTCTTGTAGCTCATAACGATTCTCACTTTCTGTATCTTGACTTATTAATGATACTTTTGTATCATCGCTTTAGATAGTAACAACGATTTCAGGCTGTGTCAATTCGGCAAGACAACATTGATACTTTTTCTGTTGAAAAGTATCTCAGAGAGGAGGCATGCGCTGTGAGCCGAAAAAAGGAGTCTACGGAATTTCTGCTGGAATGCATGGCAGATTCTCTCATTGCATTGATGAAAGAAAAAGAGTACGGCAAAATAACGATCGATGAGATCACAAAAAAGGCGGGTGTTGGGAGAGCTACTTATTTCCGGCATGTCAAAAGCAAAGAAGAATTGATCATTTATAAGTTGAAAATGTGTTGGGAAAGGTGGGCAGGAGAAGCCGGGCTTCGGATGACAACAGGTTTTGCTCTTGAAAACACGGAAGCTTTTTTCCATTTCAACTATGCCAACAGAGACTGGTTTCTCCTGGTGTATAAAGCGGGACTGTCCCAAACCTTGCTTTCGGCCTTTGACGCTATCCTTGTGGAACAAAGGGAAGCCAAAGAACAGCAATATGCCAACGCTTTTTTTAAATACGGCCTTTTTGGTATTCTGAACAAATGGATTTTGAACGGATTTGAAGACTCCCCCGATGAAATGATCAAGATAGGAAAAAAGATCATCTCTTCCCTTGTCCATGATGCGGCGCAAAATTAGTCCAGCCATTCGGTTCCGTACCTTTTTCTCTTCCGGGCTTTACCTTACGGCCTTGCGGATCGTTCCTGCGTTCCGCCCATGCCTGCGCCATACCCTTTTCTTATCGCCTCAAAGGAGTATATCTCTGTATGAAAGAGCCGGGAAGCCGCATAAACAGCGGACCTCCTGGCTCTTTGCTTTCCCAAAACAGGCCTTAAATTTTATTTGTACTATCTTCCGCGTTGCCGGCGGAAAGAAGGCAAGGGCTGCTCCTTATCCTGTTATTTTTAAGAATTCGTCGCCGCTGAACGGGCCTTCCTTAGCGCCGAAATTGATGTAATTGCTGAGTCCCAGATCCTGTAAGCTTGTCCCCAGCTTTTCCATCATGTATTCCCAGTTTTGAAATGCTATATTGACCATAGCATTGGAAAGCTCGACCAGATCTGCTTCAGCGATCCCCGTGTCATTTTCTCCGGTTATTGCGAAGGAGTAGTCCGCCCGGTCAACTGTAATCGAACCGGGAGCCGCCTGTAAAGTCAAAAAGGCACTTTGTCCTCCCGCTGTTTCTATGCTGCAATAAATGGAAGCCACTGTCTGAGTTTGCAGATCGTAGTCCATGAATGCATAAGCAATAAGGCCGGAATCATTCGTGTCATCGATGACGTAATCAAAGCCCAGCACTTTTTCTGACGGATAATGATTCAGGAAGGCATACACATCATCTACATAGCAAAAATCCGTATATTTATAATCTCTGTCTTCGCTCAGCGTTCCGGTTTTCTCAATGAAATCACAAACCTTTTGAATCCTCTCTTCACGGGTCAGCTCCGGGCCAACAGGCTCGCTTTCGCCACCTAAAAAGCGGTACAGGAACGTTACGATCTGCGCGCGGGTACAGACGGAATTGGGGCTGAAGGTAGTAGTGCTTGTCCCGGTGGTGATCCCGTTTTCAACGGCCCAGCTTACGGCATTGGAATAATAGGTTCCGGCAGGTACGTCTGTAAAAGTATTTGCCTTTGAAAAAGCGGGCTCTCCGGCGGCACGGTAAAGGAAGGTGACGGCCTGTGCCCGGGTGCACCCCAGATCAGGGCTGAAAGTGGTTTTGCCTGTGCCCGAGGTGACTTCCGCCTCCACCGCCCATTTTACCGCGTCCGCGTAATATTCCTTTGCGGGAACATCTGCAAACTGCATCGGATAGGAAGAAGCAGGTGTTCCGGCAGCACGCCACAGGAAGGTAACGATCTGCCCTCTGGTGCACTTGGAATTCGGGCTGAAGGTAGTGGCGCTGGTACCGGAGGTGATCCCGTTTTCAACAGCCCAATCCACCGCCCCGGTATAATACTGACCGACAGGAACATCCCGAAAGCTTCCTGCCGCGGCAGCCGATAGGGGCAGGCAGCCCAGCATCAGACAAAGAGCCAAAACTGTGCTTACGATTTTTTTCACGTTGCATCTCTCCTCATAGGATATTTTTGCGCAACAAAAAAGTGCGCAGCCGAAGCCACGCACCGAAAAATGCACAGCTTCTATTGCTGCGACACAACTATAACACACAGTAACAGTATGCTAAAAGGAAGCCTGCATTTTTGCCGAAAGCAAAAACGCACACCGTTACTATGTCGATATCTTGTTGTGCCGCAAGGTTATCCTATCACAAATCCCCCCATCCCGCAAGGGGAAAAGGGGGGAATTTATTCGACATCTTTTTTCGCTGTTTCTTCCTGCTCCGGATACCTCAGAAAATACCGGTCCCTGCCGTCCATGGCTTCGGTCTTCCGAAAGCCGTGGCGCAGGTAAAACCGAGCGGCACCCGTGTTTTCTTCATGCACGCCCAGCGCGATGGGTCTGGGACCGAACTCCTCATAGACCCGGCGGACCGCTTCTTCCAGGACGATCCCTCCGATCCCCATTCCCCGAAACCGCCTGTCGATCACAAAGCACATCAGCCGGTAAAAAGGCCTGAGGGCCATTTCCGGAGGATCCGTTTTCCAGTGCAGCGCCTCTCCCAGCAGCAAAAATCCAACGCACTGTCCCCGATACTTTACCGCGAAGGTGTGTCCCAGGCAATGATGGCAGAGGCCATACCGGGTCATTTCCCTCAGATACTCAACACCGTCCGCAAATTCCTCGCTTACATCCTCCCGATGAACGTCCTCCACCTGATCAAACTGTTCCATGGTCAGGATCTCCAGCGTGACATCTGACCGTTCCGGTTTTCCAGCTTTCATCATTCCAGATTTTTCAGTTCTTCCGCTTCCTTTTTATCGATCTTGATCTTTCCGTCCCGCAAAAGCTTTACCTCGTCCACCTTGAAAACTCTGGGCGCTCCATCGGGGTCCTTGTCCAGCCGGACCGTAAGCTTTCTGGTAAGCAGATTCTGGTCCACCACCACGCCTTTTCCGTCCGGCGTGGAAACCAGGGCGTTTACCTTGGGGGTGGTGCGCAGCAGATCCTGATACGCTTCCTGCTCATACTTCAGGCAGCACATGAGCCTGCCGCAGGCGCCGGAGATCTTCACGGGGTTCAGGGAAAGCCCCTGCTCCTTGGCCATTTTAATGGACACCGGCTGGAAGCCCCCTAAGAAGGAGCCACAGCAGAAGGGGCGGCCGCAAATGCCGATACCGCCGAGCATTTTTGCCTCATCGCGCACGCCGATCTGACGCAGCTCTATCCTGGTGCGGAAGGTGCCGGCCAGGTCCTTTACCAGCTCCCGGAAGTCCACACGGCCGTCGGCGGTAAAATAGAACAGGATCTTGCTGTTGTCAAAGGTATATTCCACATCCACCAGCTTCATTTCCAGCCCTCTGGCGGCAATTTTTTCCTCACAAATCTTGAAGGCTTCCTTCTCCTTCCGGCGGTTTTCCTCGGCCCTGCGCACGTCCTCGTTCGTGGCCTTGCGCAAAAGCTTTCTCAGGGGCTGAACGATGCTTTCGTCAGCTATTTCCCGGTTCTCCATGGCTACGTCTCCGCATTCCACGCCCCGGGCCGTCTCGACTACCGCCTTATCCCCCCGGCAAAGCTTTTCGCCGTCAGGGTCAAAATAATAGAGCTTTCCGTTATCCTTAAACCGTACACCGATCACTTCCGCCATACACGTTCTCCTTTTTTAGTCAACCTATGGGGCGCTTCAGCCCTCCGTCATTCTCCACGGCCCGCTTCCCTCAGGCTTGCACACAGGCAGGTCACGAGAAGCGGCATATTTGCATTCCTTTCCAATCTGCCGCGGTACTCTTCCATCAGCTCCGGTAGCCTGTAAAGCCTGTCCCTGGGAATGCTGCTCAGACGGTCTGCCACTTCGGGAGCGCCGCTGAACAGGGTGTTTCCCCCGGCTCTCAGCACGCAGGCGTCGCGAAAAATCATTTCCAGCCGCTCGATGGTCTCCCTGCAAAGGGCCCTGTCCTTCTGCAGCGGAACCGCAGCCTTCATAAGCGCGTCCCCCCAGCGGTCCATCATGCCGGAGGCCATGGCAGCGCTGATCTCCGCGGCCCAGGCGCTTTCTCCGCCCTCCGCCTCTGCCAGCATGCGGCCTATATTCCCTCCGCAAAGCTGTGCAAGCTGCCTTGCCCTTTCCTCGTCCATTCCCGTCTTTTTACAGACGAACCCGGCAGCTTCTTTCAAAGCCGGAGGCTTCAGGGAAAATATCTGGGTTCTGGAACGGATGGTCGGCAAAAGCTGCTCAGCCGATTCGCACACAAGAATAAAAACCGCGCCCTCCGGCGGTTCCTCTATGACCTTCAAAAGCTTGTTCTGCGCCGCCTCGGAGGTCTTTTGCCCCATGAACAGAAGGTAGACGTTGCAGTCGGCCTCCTCCGGCATGCGGTAAGCATCCGCCGTAACGGCTTTTACGGCATCAACAGTAAGGGAGCGGGTGACCCCGCTCCCTTCAACGATCCGAATATCGGGGTGTGAACCGGCGGCGCTGCGAACACAGGAAGGGCAGGTTCCGCAGGGCGCGGAAGCGCTGTTCCGGCACACCAGGGCCTGGGCAATCAAAAGGGCAAGGGTGCGTTTTCCACAGCCGGCCTCTCCCTGCAGGATAAGCGCGTGGGGAAACCGGTGGGAATCAAAGGCTGCCGAAAGCGCGGCGCGCACCTGCTCATTGCCCAAAAATCCGGGGAAATTCATTATACCTTTTCGAACCGGTCCACATTCAGCACGAAAATAGTGGACCCGCCCACAGTGACCTCCACCGGAAAGGAGGAATACATTCCAACATCCATGGTAGATGTGCTGGGCACGATCTGTGTTCTGCGGCTGCTGTATTTTGAAATGATGCCAATGACATCATCCACCTTTTCATCATCCACACCGGAAATAAACGTGGTGTTGCCCGCCATCAGGAAGCCGCCGGTAGTAGCCAGCTTCGTCACGGAATACCCTTCCCGGGTGAGCGCGGAGGAAACAGCGCCGCTGTCGTCGTTGCTTACGATCGCAAGAATCAGCTTCATAAAACTTCATACCTTCCACATCGGGCTCCGGAAAAAGCCCGGAATTCACCGCCGCTTTCGGGCGGCGGATTTATTTTGATTTCAGTATACCATGAAATCTGTTCAAAAGCTAGATTTTTTAAGAATTTTATGAAATTTACCGGTTCCGGCTTCTCTTTTTTTCGGCAAGATCTCTCCCAACACCTCTTTATGGCAGTAAATCAGAGCTAAAATGTTCGGCGCCGCCATCAGGCCGTTAAAAGCGTCTCCCAGCTGAAACAGCGCCTGCAGGGGCGCGACGCACCCCAGAAACGCCGCTGCCGCGTGAAGCAGGGCATACGCCGTTTTCCCCTTCCCGCGGGTCAGATAAAAAAGTCCTTCGCGCCCATAGCAGCTCCAGGAGATCACCGTCGCCAGGGCAAACAGCGCGGTGCAGAGCGACACCGCCCATTCCCCCCATTTCCCCAGGGCGGAGCCGTAGGCAAAGAAGGTGAGACTTGCCCCCTCCAGCACAGGAGACCGGCAGCAAAGAATGCAAAGCCCTGTCACGGTACACATAACAATGGTATCCACAAACACCTGAAAAATTCCCAGATACCCCAGCTCCACAGGGGTGCGCCCTTCCACCTCCTCATAGGCGAGGGCAGAGCTTCCAAGCCCCGCTTCATTCGTGAACACGCCCCGGGAGATTCCGGTTTTCAGGGCCAGAAAGGCCCCCGCCGTTCCTCCTGCCCCGGCTTTGAGAGAAAACGCGCCGGTAAATATCTCGCCCAGGGCCCCGGGGATATTTTCCCGGAAGACCCACAGCACGCCCAGGGACGCCAGAAAAAAGAGGACCGTCATGGCTGGCACCAGCCGTTCCGTCAGCTTCACGCCGACCCGCAGGCCTCCTCTTGCCGCAAAAAACACCGCTGCTCCCAGGATCACACCGGTCACCGCCGCAGGTACGCCAAAGCCGCTGAGAGCGGCGGCGCAGGCGTTCGTCTGGGTCATGTTCCCCATCCCCAGGCTGGAAAGGACACAGCCCGCCGCGTAGACCGGCGCAAGGTATTTTCCCATTCTTCCTGTCATTTCAATATATCCCAGCGCCCCCGGGGCGTTCTTATGTCTGGCTGAAAGCAGATTTTCCGCAAAAACCGTCATCATGCCGAACAGAGCCGAGACCCACATCCAGAAGATGGCCCCAGGCCCGCCCACCGTTATGGCTACCGCCACGCCGACGATATTGCCCGCGCCGATAGACCCCGCCAGAGCTGCCGTCAGCGCTTGGAACTGCGTCACCCTTCCGCCTTCCTTTTTCGGCCCTGTCAACGCTGTTTTCAGCCATTGCCTCACACGGCGAAGCTGAAAAAATCCTGTGGAAACCGAGAGCCATATCCCTACCGCCAAAATCAGCAGCAGGATATGCCAGCCCCAGAGTACGTTCCGAATCGCTTCCAACATGGCGGCACCTACTTTAAGCCCATTCTTTTTTCAAAAAATTCCGCGGAGCTGATCCCGGATATCCTCAGATACCGCCCCAGGTCAAAAAGCGTTTCCGGATCTCTGCCAATGGCGCTGACATGCTCTTCACAGCTCAGCGTGGCGGAAAAGCCCAGCTTCTTCACCAGCGTCGGCGTCTCCCTGCTCATGGCTCCAAAGGGATAAACAAAGGCCGTGGGCCGCTTTCCCACCTCCGCCTCTACCCTGTCCTGAGCATGCAGAAGATCCTCGGTAAGCCTTTCTTCATACTGGGAAGAGCTTTCTCCTGAAAGCTTCTTTACCCCCAGGCGGCCCCCGCTGCTTTTGTGCAGGTCATAGCTGTGGTTCTGGATCTCCACAAGGCCTGAATCCGCCATTTCCTTAAGCTCCGGCCAGGTGCAGTGGGAGTAATAGGCGTTTTCGTCCGGCGTTTCCGTATATTGGTCGGAGTAAAAGCCGATGGGGGATATCACGAATTTGCAGCGGTACTTTTTGGCGATCTCAAAGGCATAGAGATAATTGTTGTAATACCCGTCGTCAAAGGTCAGAAGCACGGGCTTTTCGGGAAGCGTTCCCCCTTTTGTATACCCGATGAGGTCGCTGATCAGCACCGTAGTATATCCGTGCTTTTTCAAATAGAGCAGATCGTTCTCAAATTCCGCCGGTGAGATCACATATTTCCCGTGCCGCGCCTCATCCTTGAGCACGGAATGATACATGACCACCGGGATCTCCACCTTTTCCTCCACCCTGGCAGCACTGGCGGTAAAAAGCGCCGCAAACAGAATCCCCGCCGCCAAAAGCGCGCCTGCCGCCGCTTTCCGGTTGATCCGTACCGTTCTATACAGCTTCAGCCCTTTTCCGCTTCTTCCCATAAACCCACCATCCTGTTTCACTTATATATAATCGCAAAACGTAGGCGTTATTCCCATAACCGACATCATCCCGTAAATGCGAAGCGTAACAGAACAGTTTGAGCCGGAAAGGACCACAATGACATTGACCTTTGAAAAAACGGCCATAAGCCCAAAAAGGAACAGGGCTTAAGCCCTGTTCCTTTTTTATGAAATTCCGGTTCACTTCTGTGCGCCCGCTATCTCCAGATCCAAGACCTGTGGATATTCACAAATTCCCGGCGCAAGGATGGAAGAACGGGATCACGGGGCCTCCCCGTCCCCGTCTTTTATCACTTTTTCCAGGAATATCCGCTCCCGGAAGGAGCCTCTTTGCTCGGCCTTATCCCGGCGGACCCTCTGGATCTCGCCGTCTGTCCAGCCGTGAAGATTGGATAACGCCTCCAGCACCTCCAGAATATCGCTGAGCTCGTCCAGATTGCTGTCCTCCAGGAATTCCTCCACTTCCTCCCGGAGCTTTTCCGCCAGGCAAAGAGCGTAATCCTCATCATTCAGGGTGCGGATCACCGGGGTTTCTCCCTGCTCCCGGATCAGGTCGGGGATATTGTCCCGCACCAGCTTGTTGTAGAGCTGTTCCCTCATATTCAGTGCTCCTCCTTTTTCAATTCTCCAGGGTGTAGGAAATACAGGCGGCGATAAACCGGTCCCTCAGTTCCCGGAAGTTTCCGCTTCCCCAGGTCCAGGAAGGCTCTCCCTCCTGCAGCGGGTGGCGGTCGGAAACCATCAGCGCCACCGTGCTTTTCATGCCAAGGCAGTTGCACAGGTTTACCACAGCGGAGGCCTCCATATCTACTCCCTCACAACCCATTTTACGCCACAGCGCTTCTTTATAGTAGGTCTGCCGAAACACTGCGTCTGTGGTAACGGTATTATCAAATCGGGTGGAAAAGCCTGCCTGCTGCAGATATGCGGCCAGCTCCTCCCGGGGGTGAGGGCTGTACACCTGAGCATACTCAGGGTTTTCCAGATAGTGGCGGGAAACGCCTTCCTCGCTCCGGATTTTTTGAGGCAGCAAAACATCGCCGATCTGAACCTTTTGACCAAACCCGCCGCACAGACCGACTAAAAGAGTTCCCGTACGCCCAGAGCCGCCAGCGCTTCCACTGCGCAGGCGGCCTGCGGGCTGCCATAGCCGCCTTGAAGAAAACACCAGTCGTCCCTGCCTGGAACAGCCATGACCGGAGAATGGCTGATAAATCCGGGCAGCTCCTCCAAAAGCAGGATGGGAGAAAACTTTTCTTCCAATACGGAAAGCCCTCTCCCCAGGCAGAAAAACACGGCCTTCGGCGGCAGGGCAGAAAATTCCCTGCCCGGATATTTTCCGGTAATAAGCTGGCCGGCCTGAATGACCGGCGTTGTTTTGTCCTCGGGGAAAAACCAGGAATCCGTCGGAACCGCCTCCTTGCGCATTTTATACCTTTTCCGCCATGGAGTACAGCAGGGCCTCCGTATCCTCCCAGCCCAGGCAGGGGTCGGTGATGGATTTTCCGTACACCCGGTCGCAGTCGATGGGCTGGCTGCCTTCCATGAGATAGCTTTCGATCATCACGCCCTTGATCAGCTTTTTCAGGGCGGGGTTGTAATTTCTGCTGTGGAGCACCTCGCTGACGATGCGGAGCTGTTCTTTATATTTCTTATTGGAATTGGAGTGGTTGGCATCGATAATAGCGGCGGGATTTTGCAGATCCCGCTTCTCATACAGCTCACAAAGCCTTGCCAGGTCCTCATAATGGTAGTTTGGCACACAGGCGCCGTATTTGTCCACGCCGCCCCGAAGGATGGCATGGGCCAGGGGGTTGCCGGAGGTGGTCACGTCCCAGCCCCGGTACAGGAAAGTGTGAGAGGCCTGGGCGGCCTGAATGGAATTGAGCATCACGGCAAGATCTCCGCTGGTGGGGTTTTTCATGCCCACGGGGATGTCCATGCCGCTTGCCACTAAACGGTGCTGCTGGTTTTCCACGGACCTTGCCCCCACCGCCTCATAGGAAAGCACATCGTCCAGATAGCTGCGGTTTTCCGGGTACAGCATTTCATCGGCGGCGGTCAAGCCCGTTTCCTCGATCACTCTGATGTGCATTTTGCGGATGGCGATGATCCCCTGCAGCAGATCCGGAGCCTTATCGGGGGAGGGCTGGTGCAGCATTCCCTTGTAGCCCTCGCCGGTCGTGCGGGGCTTATTAGTGTACACTCTGGGGATGATCAGCAGCTTTTCCTTTACCTGCTCGTTGACCCTTTGCAGGCGGTGCACGTATTCCAGTACCGCGTCCTGATTGTCGGCGGAACAGGGCCCTATGATCACCAGAAATTTATCGGAGCTTCCTTCGAAGACCTCTCTGATCTCCCGGTCCCTCTGGGCTTTGATGGCCTTAACGGACCCGGAAAGAGGATATTCCGCCTTCAGATCGGCCGGAATGGGCAGTTCCCGGTTTTGTTTCATTGACATGTTTTTTGTTTCCTTTCTTATACGATCTGGAACAGGTAAAATTTCAGGTAGTCCGTTTCCGGCACGTTCCAGAGCACCGGATGGTCTGGCCCCTGCTGCCGGGCTTCAATGAGCCGCAGTTCCACGCCCGCGTCTCCCGCAGCGCTCTGCAGCATTTTCCGGAAGCGCTGGTCCGTCATGAAATGGGAGCAGGAGCAGGTGGCAAGATATCCTCCTCTGGGCAGGGCCTTCATGGCCCGGAAATTGATCTCCTTGTAGCCCCGCTCCGCGTCGTTCACCGTTTTGCCGGATTTGGTAAAGGCGGGCGGGTCTAAAATGATATAGTCGTATTCGCCGTGGGGCAGTGCGGGAAGCAGATCGAACACATTGGCCGTTTCATAGTCCACCAGCTCGGAGAGCCCGTTCCTCTCCGCGTTTTCCTTTGCGCAGGCAATAGCGGATTCGGAAATATCCACGGAATGCACGTGCTTTGCCCCGGCTTTCGCGCAGTTTAAGCCGAAGGAGCCGGTATGGGTGAAGCAGTCCAGCACGGTTTTACCGAAGGCCAGCCTTGCCGCCGCGGCCCGGTTATAGCGCTGATCCAGGAAAAACCCGGTTTTCTGGCCGCTTTCAAAATCCACCAGATAGCGAATACCGTTTTCCGTGATCTCGGTGGAGGTGTGGTCCGGCACAAGCCTTCCGGGCAGAGAAAACCAGCCTTTTCCCTGGGAAAGCCCCTCCAGCTCCCGGATCTTCACATCGTTGCGCTCAAAGATTCCGGAAATCTTCTGGCCGTCCTGCTCCAGGATCTCTGCCAGCATGGGAAACAGCGTTTCCTTGAGCCGCTCTATCCCCAGCGAAAGGGTCTGAGTGACCAGGATCTCCCCGAATTTATCCACCGTCAGGCCGGGAAAGTGGTCAGATTCTCCGAAGATCAGCCGGCAGGTCTCCACCTCGCCATCCAAAACAGTTTTGCGGTACTCCCAGGCATACTGCAGGCGGCGGCGGTAAAAATCGGGACCGAAGGTATCGTTGGCATTGTTTGAAATCATGCGCACCCGTATTTTCGAGCGGCTGTTATAAAAGCCGGTGCCAAGATACCTTCCCTTTGCGGAAAGCACATCGCAGAGCCCGCCATCCTCCGGCGCGCCCCTCTGCTCTGTGATCTCGTTGTCGAACACCCAGGGGTGACCTGCTTTCGCCCGCTCTGTGCCCCGCTGGTGAATGACAACGGCAGGATACTTCCGTTCTGTTTTCATAAGCTTATCCCCACTTTAGTTGTTAGATTTTAGTAATTAGTCGTTAGAAAGGGAAGGACGAGATCCTTCACGATAGCAATGCTTAAGATGACAGGGGAGAGCGCGACAAATTGGAGTTTAGCTGTTCTTGCCCTTAACTTCATTGCGCCGAAAGCGCAACCATCCTCTAGAATCCAGCATCTAGAATCTAGCATCTAGAATCTAACAACTAACAACTAACCACTAACAACTATTTCCCGAACGCCGCCTGCTCCTTGTTGGGGCTGGAGCGCTTTTCCAGATTGGGGAACCGGTGCTCGATGGCCGCCAGGGAAATTTCGATATCCTCTTCCGCCTCCTGAGCGCTGAAAGCCCCCACCGTTACCATGTCCTTTTCCCGAATGGCATTCCAGGAGAAGGTGAGGCCCACATAGGGAGAGCAGCGACCCGCCGCCATGGACTTGATGGTCATGACGGGCTTTTTCGCGTTTTGAATGATGGAGGCCACCGTTTCGATCTCCACCTGCATCAAAAAGCCCATGCAGTTGAAAATCTGAATGTAGGTCTGCACGTCGTAACCGTTTTGGTCGGAGTAAACGATGAGCTCCGGCATGTGGGCGGAAAGGCCCGGCACCATGCCGGCGTCACGGATCATTTTGGTGTAATCATCCAGCCTTACGATCTTCCCCAGATTCTTATTGACCAGCTGCTCGGCGGAGGAATGGTGGATGAGGCAAAGCTTTGATCCGCGCTTGGCGGACTCCCTGATCACGGCCTCCGCTTCCCGCCTGGCCTCGGAGGAATCGGAAACATTGATGGAGGGCGTGTCTACCATGATGATCTCCCGGCCCACCTTTTGCTCCGTTTCCTTGACTGCCTTTGTCAGCTCCGGAGAAAGCCCGAAGGGCGCCATAATGGAATCCACGCCGTGATTGAGATAGGCCTCCAGCACAGGCTTGAAGGCCTCCGCGCTGTCGTAGCGGCGCTTGATCATTTCATCCGCGGAAACGCTGGTATGGCTCCAGCCCAAAAGCCAGTTGGTGCCGATAATCATGCGGGAAAGGGAAACGTTCTCCACCTGGGTGCGGGGAAATTCTTTCACTGCCATAAAAAACTCCTTCCGGGCCGGGGATCCCGGCCGTTTTTGTTTTCTGATCTTCCGAAAGCAAACTTCCGGATTTTTCTTTATTCTATCACGAAAGCCCGGAAAAGAAAACAAGAAATCCGAAAAAAAAAACGAATACCGTGTCAAAAGGTCCTCAGTAAAAACCTCCATGGAGGCTTTCTTTTCCATGGAGGTTTCGGGTGTTTCCCGCTTCAAAAAATAAGCAAATGTGAAATACCAGCAGAACTCCAAGCACTCTTTGAGCTGTTCCAAAGAGTGCTCGGGCTTTGCCTGCACACTTTCATATCAGAAGAATTTGGCTTTTCATCTGCTCAAAAACCGCATCAGCATAGCAGCGGCCTCGGCGCGGGTCGCCTTTCCTTTCGGATCAAGGATCCCATTGTCTTTCCCTTGTACGATGCCCTGCTCCACGGCCCACTGCAGGCCCTCTCTGGCATAGCGGCTGATTTTTCCGGCATCCGTAAACTCCAGCTCTTCTTCCGTGACTTCAGGCCGGCCGGCATAGCGCCAGAGCATGGCGGCCAGCTGCTCCCGGGTGATGAGATCATTGGGGCCGAACCGCCCGTCGCCATAGCCGGCTGCCACCTTCTGTTCCTCCGCCCAGGTAATGGCGGAGGTGTACCATACATCGGATCTCACGTCGGTGAAGGCGCTGTCGCCGGTGACGGCGGGTTTGCCCGCCGCATTGTAGAGGATCCGGGCAAGCTGCGCACGGGAGAGGTCGTTGTCCGGGCCAAATCTGCCGTTTCCATACCCGCTCATCAGCTTGTTCCTCAGAACATAGTCCACGGCCTCATGATACCAGCTCCCCACGCCGCCCAGGTCGGTAAAGGCGCGGGAGGGGCAGTCCGTACCGCCGGTACAGGCGTTGCTGCCGCCGCTGTTGTTGCTGCTGTCGGGCGTGCCCGCAGGGGCTTGATAGCCGCAGACCGTACAAACGCAGCTGCGGTAGAAGTGGGAAGCCTCGCTGCCCGGCTGCTTCCCGGTGCAGCCCGCAAATTCACAGGCGTGCCAGTGGGTAGTCTCGCCCTGCGTCCATGCGGTCTCCCATGTGTGGTTTTTGTGGATGGTCAGAGCGCCGCTGTAGATCTCGCCTGTGCTGATACGCACAAGGTTGACCGCGTTATCTTTCAGTCCCGCCTCGCAGTTATCGGGCATATACTCGTCACCGAGATTAATTACCGCCTTTGCGTCGGGGTTTCCGGCTTCATCCTTGGGGAGATCGCCCTCATTTGTAAAAATCACCTTGATGTTGTACTCCGAGCAATCGGCGGTGAAGCGGCCGTTTCCGGTGACGGTGAACAGATCTTTATATTGATTATCGCCTAATTCGGGCATCCCATTGAGCTGTACGCCCCCTTCTCCCGAAATATCCAATATCCCGGTGTCGCCTATGGCTACGCTTCCGGCACTTATAGCGGTGGCTCCGGCGCCTACCTTTGCGGTCAAGATCCCTTTTACGGTTATAGTGGAGTTTACCCCGCCGCTTGCGCCGATATAAATTCCGCCGTTGGCAATGACAGTTGCGTTTTCATTAACGGTGATCGTATTGCCGTCTCCGCCGGCAATATTAATTCGCTCATTAACTGTCAGCGGACCCGTTCCGGAAAAGGTCAATTTCGCATTATCCGGGCCGCTGCCAACGGACAGCATCCCGATCCGGCTCTCCCCCTCCGTCACGATGGTCACGGTGGCGTCAGGGAGCTTCACCTCCGTGGCGTTAAAGCCCTCGGCCAGCGTCAGGGTTTTCGTGGCGGCGTCCCAGCTGTAGCCCAGGGCCGCATCCGAAATATCGGTGCCGGCTCCGCTGAGATCCAGAACTCCAGCGGGATCCCGCAGCATGACACCGCTGTTGGTGTAGGTCGCCAGGACTGCATCTGTTTGTCGATCCCGCACCTCCATCCTGCCGCTGCCGGTGATGTCCAGCGTCTTAATGTACGCCGGAATCTCTTCGGCATCTACATTGGGCAGTGCCAGAATGCCGTTGTTTACGATCGTTCCCCCGGAAAGATCATAAACGTCCCCAGGCCCGGAGATTTCAAAATCCTCACCGCGGCTCACCAGCTTCGACAGGTCAAAGGTCATGCCTTCGGGGATAGTCAGAGTGCTGCCCTCGGAAAGGCCAATCTCCCAGAAGCCGCTGTTGCCCTCATGGAAGGATATGGACTCTGCCAGGGTGTAATCTCCGTAGACGCGGACCTGAGAAACACCCAGGCTTTCGTTTTCCGGATAGATCCCATATTGATCCACACGAACCAATCCGGTCAGCGCTATGTTTTCCCCGACTTCCAGCATATCCATACCGAGAATATTTACCGCAGTCAAGATGTAATCACACCCGGAAATCTCAATATTTCCGCCAGTCAGGCTTATCTTCGGCTCCGCCTCCGTTTTGCTTCCGGCGCCGCAAAGAAAGGCGTTGGTATTTTGTACAACGCCCGAGGAAGCCGTCTGCCGGACCAGATCGTGGATCTTCAGGCTTCCGCCTGTGACGGAAACCGGCGTGTGCTCCACACTAAAAGCGTTTCTGACGCCGGAAATATCCACAGTCCCGCTGGTGATAGACACCTGACTGAAACCTGAGTTGTTTCTGTTACTGCCGCTGCTGACAGCATACCTTAAGTCCCCGGTGTAGTCATTCTTTTTGCCGTACTGGAAGGTTCCTCCGTTTACAAGGAACTTTCTCGCTTCGACCCACCAATAATAGGCATTTACGCCGTATGTTATGTTTTTCATGTTGACAGTGCCGCCGTCCAGGTGGACCTCGGCGCCGGAGATGCCGATATACCCGTTACTGCCTGTATTTGCCTCTTTTCCCGTAACATTCAGGGTGCCACTCTTTATCGTCAGGATATTATCTGTTTTCGTGTCGCTTTTCTCATAAATCCCTTTGCCGCATGTATTGCTTGTCTGCATATACAGATTCAAATTTAAAGTGCCTTCACCATGAACAGTCAAATTGCCCTCATATTGAACGCACGTCCCGCCAAGGCTGCTGTTGGTGACGGTGGATTCGCCTTCCAGCACCAGCGTCGTGTTTTCGGGAAGGGCAATGGCGATCCCCCGCTGAGCAGAAGCGGAGATCGTCTGCGTAAAGTTCGTCAGGGTAAGGGTTTTCGAATCCGCGGCCCAGGAATAACCGTCGCCCGAGACGTCGGTGCTCTGAGTGGTAAAATCCAGAACCTCGGACACATCCGCCGCCCACGCTCTGGCGGGCAGCAGTCCCAGGCACAGAATCAGGCACAGCAAAATACTTATCACTTTTTTCATGGCGATACCTCCTATAGGATCCCTAAGCTTCGCGCCTGCAAAAGTGCGTCGGCTTTGCGGGATACGTTCAGTTTTCGATAGTTTTCTTGAATGTGGTAGGATACGGAGAAGGGCTTCATGGAAAGCTTTTGGGCGATCTGATTGAGGGACAGCCCATCCGCCTGCAGACGAAGGATCGTCAGGGCCGTGCTGCTGAAATCCGCTGCCGCTGCCGTCTGTTTTTTAAGATAGAGCGGATAGCGCCGGGCCGTTTCCTCCGTTTCAGCAAGCAGGCGGCTCAGCCAGTCCTTATCCAGTGTCCCGGCCTCCAACAGCGCCTTTTTCTCCTTTTGCAGAAGAGGCCGCGCCGCCGCGCCTTCCTCGCTGATCAGCCGCAGAAACCGGTAGTGCTCCGCTTCCCGCAGAACCTCCGACAGCTCCTCCCGCCATGGTCCGCCGGTCCGTTCCCTGGTAACGGAGGACAGCAGCCCCACCTCCATGCGGAGATAGGGGCGGGCGGTCTGCTCGGCGTAGTAGCGCAGCTTTTCCAAAAGGGCCTGGGCTTTCAGATATTCTCCCTTTGCCAGATAGCAGCGCGCCTTGGTCAGATAACGGTAACGCTCCAGGCTGCAAAACTCTATCTCCTCATCGGGGGCGGTTTTCATCCAGTGATCCACACCGTCCATATCTCCCTCGTACAGCGCCAACCGGCAGCGGAGCGCCTGAATGTTGGGCAAAAGCTGCACCGCCCTCTTCTCTTTCGCGGACTGTTCAAAGGATATGAGCAGCTCCCGCGCCGCCTGGATGTCTCCTTGGAACAGGGCAAGCCGCACCCGTATTCCCACGGCGGCGAAAGCGATCTCCATGGTCCCGCCCTGCTCCGTTTCCATCTGCGCCCGGGTCAGCAGGGTCAACACCCTGTAATTGTCCTCGCCCTTTTCATAATAGCTCTCCCCCAGCGCGGCCTTGACCAGGCCCTTTCCATAGCGGCCCAATACACGCTCCACCAGCGGCCCCACGGTTTTGGCGAGCACGGTGTCGTCCGGGCTCCAGTGGCAGAAATCCTTGCCGCCGTTCATGGTGCTGGGCAGGTTGCTGGTGACGGAAAACTCAGGCAGACAGTTTCCCTTATCAAAGAGCAGGGCGGGGATGCTCTTCATCACAGTCAGGACATCCCGGCTTCCCCGGTGGGGCAGACCGATATCCAGATAGCTGAGTCGGCTCTGGGCCTCCCGCCGGACGCCGCCTTTGGCGCCGGCGGCAAAGGCCTTCAGCTTCTCATACCAATATTCGCTCTTTTCGCCGTCCATCAGCATGGAGCAGAGCATGCTCATGCCCGCCATCAGTACCGGGCTGTCGGCGATTTCCCTTTCGTCCATATAGAAATAGTAGCGGCGCAGCTCGTAGTAATGGCCGTTGCCGGGGTTCATCCGCGCGTTGCGGATCAGCAGGTTTTTGATGCGCTCCGTTTTACCGCACTCCTCAAACAGCTTCAGCGCCGGGACGACCTCATCGTGCATTTCATAGTAGAGGGCGGCGTTGTATTGGAAATCTCTGAACCGCTCCGTGCCGTACACCTTCAACGCCCGGTTCCGCAGGGCGTCGATCAGCACAGGGCGCAGGCGGTAAACGCCGTCTTCCTGGGAAATAAAGTTTCCGGCCTCTGCCGCCCGTTCCAGCAGGGCGGTAACGTGAAGGCTGCCGGAGATCATCTCCGCCTGTTCCAGCGTAAATTCTTCCACCACGCTGACCTGCATGAGAAATTCCAGCAGATCGCTGTCCCAGCGCACCAGCACCACATTTTCCAAATAGGCGGCGAACGCCTCCCACACCTCCGCGTGAAGCTCCGGGCCGGGGGACTGCCCCTCCTGCATCCGCAGGGCCACATGGTGGAGGATATAGGCGTTCCCCTCGGCAGTTTCCTGCAAACACCGGATATCCTCCTCCGTATAGGGGATGCCGCGGACCTTCAGATAGCCGGTGATCTCGTTTTTGCCCATCCGCAGGTCGTTTTCCGTGATCACAACGAAAACATCCTTGATGTGCCGGGGCATAAGCCAGGGAGGAAGGGGACTTCTGCTTATCAGGATGAGCCAGATATCGTCCCGCTGCTCCAGTGCCAGAATTTCCCGCTGCAGTTCCTTGCTTTTCAGCCGATGGAGGTCGTCGATCACCACAATGCGGCTCTGTTTCCCCGGCTTCTCATAGGACAGCGCCCCAGCTTTCCAGGGCAGCTCCTCACAAGAGAGATAGGTATATTTGCGGCCTGCCAGATACTGACGCACCAGCTCTGTTTTGCCGTAGCCGGTGGCGCCGTAGAGATAGACTGTTTGCGGCTGATTCCGGGCGTTTTTCAGCTTTTTCAGCGCATCTGCCGGCGGAATATAGTTTTTATCCATGGCTCAGCCTCCTTCGAAAAAACGCTAAAAGCCGCCCGGACAGCAAAACTGCTTTCCCAGCGGTTTTTCAGAGCGAAACAGAGGCCGCGATGCGTTTTTTCTTTTGCAATACGTTACCGCGACCCTCATAAAATCGCGGCCCCTTTCCCGCAAATTTTCATGCGTTTCCCGCCTTTATCCAGCAGGATCGGTCTTTTATATCCTATCATTTTCCCCGCCGTTCTGTCCACTCTATGACCGTATAGTTTGGGCTGCTTTTTTCCGATTTTTTCGAAATTTCCCATCGGTTTTCTCCGCCGGTGGCTCTGGCTGAAAAAGTTGTTTTCAGCACACGGCCGACAGGCGAAAGAAACGGCACAGCCAAAGCTATGCCGTTTCTTTATACTTATCCAGATCTTTTCGATTTTTCAAGCAGCACCGGAATGGCAGGGCATTTTGTAAGCAGCTTGGCAGCTTTGTGGGACTCGGGCGGTCAGGTTCAAGCTTGTGTTCCGGAGTTCTTCCAGTGTGCCAGCTCCGAAAGCTGTCTGGCAAAATATTCCCGTGCTTTTTCCGACGCGACATCTTCAACCGGCACATGTTCTATGAGAAAATCCACCAGCTCGTCCATGTTTTTATACACGAACTCTCCATCGGTATAGCACCATTTGCAGTAGTCTTCATTCAGACTCCCGTCAGGTTCCCGGCTGATGGTCCCATCGTCCTGCAGGGGCATACCGCAGCACTGACAGATCAATGTTCTGGGATGTCCCAATAAGGTGTTGATGGAAACCTGAAAAAAGGTGGAGAGCTGTTTTAAAACGTCGGCACCGGGCAGGGTCTCCCCTGTTTCCCACCGCGATACGGCCTGCCTTGTCAAAAAAAGCTTTTCTGCAAGCTCTTCCTGCGTCAGTCCTTCCCGTTCTCTGAGTTGTTTCAAAATATCTTTTGTTTCCATACGCAAATTTTCCTGCCTTTCTATACCTTTTCTTTCCCGCAAACAACGGCTTTTCTGTCTTTCCTTCAGTATAGCCGCGCAAGAAGAAAAAAACAAGCAACAAACAGTTGCTTCCACCGTCGATTTGTGGTATGCTTGCGGCATTGAAATAGCGGTTTGCAGAAAGGCAGGCTCCTTTATAATGAGATTTGACGCAATGAAATACAAAAATGAAACGAGTACTAATGTGCTGGGACAGACAGAAAACAGAAAAAATCTTTTCTCCGCTCCCATTGATACAGCTTCCCTGCTGAAAAGACTGGAAAAGCCCCAGGGGCCCATCGATGTAGTGATCGATACCGACGCCTACAATGAAATAGACGACCAGTTTGCCATTTCCTATCTGCTGAAAAAAGGGGAAAAACTCCGGCTGCAGGCACTGTATGCCGCTCCGTTTTTTAACGACAAGTCCTCAAGCCCCGCAGACGGCATGGAAAAAAGCTATCAGGAGATCAAAAAGCTCCTTCAGCTTGCGGAGCGGACGGACTTAAACGGCGTTGTCTTCCGCGGCTCGGAAGCTTACCTTTCCGATGAGACTCACCCGGTGGAATCTCCCGCAGCAAGGGATCTGGCCGGCCGCGCCGCAAATTACACACCGGATCACCCCCTTTACGTGGTGGCTATCGGAGCCATCACAAACGTGGCCTCGGCACTGCTCTTAAACCCGGAGATCCGGGACCGTATCGTCATCGTATGGCTGGGCGGACATGCCCATGATTGGGAAAACTGCATGGAATTCAATCTGCAGCAGGATATTGCCGCGGCACGGGTGATCTTCGGCTGCGGCGCCGCGGTGGTCCAGCTTCCCTGCATGGGCGTTGTATCAAGCTTTTCCGTAAGCGGGCTGGAACTCAAAGCGTGGCTTGCGGGAAAAGGCCCTCTGTGCGAGCACCTTTGTTCCTACAGCTGCGAAGTCGGAGAAAGGGAAAGCGCTTATCCCAAAACCTGGAGCAGGGTGATCTGGGACGTGACCGCCGTTGCCTGGCTTTTGGACGGAAGCTTTATGCTTGATTGCTTAAAGCAAAGTCCCATTCCCACCTACGAAGGCGTATATGCCTTTGACCGCAATTCCCACCCCATACGGTATGTATACCACATCAACCGCGACGCTTTGATGACCGACCTGGTGGAGACGCTTACGCTTTAGTATTTAGCTTTTAGTAGTTAGTCATTAGAGCCCCTGCTCTTCACCCTCCAGCTAACATCTGATGTCTGACACACAAAAACGTTCCCTCGTTTTACGAGGGAACGTTTTTTGATTTTCGGCTGTCACTTCTTCCTAGGCTCCACGAATCACATCGAAATCCCATCATGCCTGTACAGCATTGTGACGATCTGACCTCTTGTGCAGATGTTGTCGGGGCTGAACTTATCCGCACTGGTACCGTTGGTAATACTGTTCTCCGCAGCCCAATTCACCGCATCGCAATAATACGCGGTAGCCGGCACATCGCTGAAAGAACCTTCACTCGAAGCTGTCGGTTCTCCTGCCGCGCGGTGCTGGAATGTGACGATCTGCGCACGGGTACATTTCTGGTCCGGTGCAAATTTTGTTTCACTTATGCCGTTGGTGATCTGTTTTTCCACTGCCCAGGCAACGGCATCCGCATAATACGCATTCTCTCCTACATCCGCAAATCCGGCGGGGACAGATGCTTTCGGTGACCCTGCCGCCCTCCACAGGAAGGTCACCGCCTGGGCACGGGTGCAGGAATCATTCGGGCTGAAGGTCGCTGTACCTGTACCGGCGGTGATCTTCTCCTGCACCGCCCATTGTACAGCGGAGTAATAGTATTTATCTGTAGGAGTATCCGCGAACAAATCACCCTCAAACAGGGCAAAAACCGTCATGTCGCTCGTGGGCGTAACAGTGCAGTTGTTTTCCTCAGATAAAAGCTTCCCGTTGGACGCATACCAACCGGAAAATGGGATATCTTCCTTTGCAGAGAGTGTCACTTGTGTACCGGGATCAAAGATACCTGCCCCTGTTATGGCTTCCGGATGAACAGAAACCACGGATAAGGTAACATAGGGTGGCCGCAGCAATTTATCCCTTGCGGCATTTACATCGTATTGCGGGATAAATCGTTTTGCGGTTGCTGCCAGGATCCCGAAATGTTCATAGGTGACATGTCCGGCAGCCTGCCAGCGGCGGAAATCTGACTGGGTATCAAAAATATAATTTTTTCCGCCCAATTTCAATTCTGTCCAACCATGGTGCCCACTCCAGGTTCCGCGGTGCAGCGTGCCGGTATGAATATAGCTTTCAATTCCGATATAACGGGCCATTACTGTAAACAGAATTCCCCAATCATAGCACACGCCTTTTCGCGCAGTCAGCATGTGGTAGGTGCGGTAAATCACGTCCTTTGGGTAGACCTCCGGGAGAGCAGATTCGTAGGTCAAATCATATTTCAGCGTGAATTTGTCATAGGCAGGCGCCCAGGTCTGCGAGTACCCTTCCCAGCTGTATTCGATCTTCGTCACCGCCCAGTCATACATTTCCCTGATCCGGGTATAGGTGTCTTTCCCGTTATTTGGGGCGTCAATTTTTTCCAAAATCTGATCGATTTCTTTATATCCCGTTTTCTGAGGATGCAAGGGCTCTGCGTTTAACAGCTCTTTTGCCGCATCCAAGCTGATTGCGTCCCCGGCTGCACCGGCGGAAAACGGCAGACAGCCCAGCACTAAAACCAGCGCCAAAATAAAACTTGCAATTCTCTTTTTCATTTTCATACCCCACCTGTTTTCCTTACTGAGCCCTGTAAAGGAACGTGACGATCTGACCCCTTGTGCAGATGTTGTCGGGACTAAAGGTATTTGCACCGGTACCATTGGTAATGTTGTTTTCTACAGCCCAATTCACCGCATCGCGGTAATAAGCGGCAGCCGGTACATCGCTGAAAGAACCTTCACTCGAAGCTGTCGGTTCTCCTGCCGCGCGGTGCTGGAATGTGACGATCTGCGCACGGGTACATTTCTGGTCCGGTGCAAATTTTGTTTCACTTATGCCGTTGGTGATCTGTTTTTCCACTGCCCAGGCAACGGCATCCGCATAATACGCATTCTCTCCTACATCCGCAAATCCGGCGGGGACAGATGCTTTCGGTGACCCTGCCGCTCTCCACAGGAAGGTCACCGCCTGGGCACGGGTGCAGCCTGTATCAGGACTGAACGTCGTTGCACTGGTTCCGCTGGTAACGCCGTTATCCACCGCCCAGGAAACCGCGTCGTAATAATACTGTCCCACCTTGACGTCGGCAAATTTTGAGTCGCCGAAGGAGGTCGTAAAGGGGACTACTTCGCCCCGGTATTCCTTTCCGCTTACCTTCGCGTAAGCCTGGAAATAGTAAGTCGTTCCCTCTGTCAGCGGCTGACCGTTTTTGCCGACGGTATATTCCAGCGTCACGGCGCTTTCACCGTTGGTCCTGTTGGAACCAAGCAGGGAAAGGCTGTCACGGGAGGTTCCGAAATACATTCCGGCCTCATCGATCGTTCCGTATTCAGAATAGGCCATTCCGTGCAGTATTGCGCTGGTTTTGGTAATGTCGGTCACATTCTGCGTGTACACTTCAGGCGTTTCGTCCGCGGTGATCGTTACCGTGCAGGAGGCGGTCACTTCCTTGGATTGATAACTCATCTTTGCAGTGACCGTTACCGTGCCGGGCCGCAGAGCAATAATATCTCCACCGTTTACCACCGCCATGGTAGTGTCGCTGCTGGTCCAGGTAACGCCTTGGCCGGCAGGAGCAGTCGTTGCTGTCAGCTTTTCCGTGTTCCCCGCTTCCATGGAAAGATTTGTCTTGTTGAGCTTGATATTCACGCATTGGGAACAGGATGTGACAACAGCGGTGGTATCGTCCGTAAATTTTTCCCCGCACACAGCACAGGTATAATAGTTCTTGTGGGGGTGAGCAGACTCGTAGAAAAGGAAGTTTCCTTTCTTATGCACCAAACAGTACCAGGTCGTGCCGGTAGTCTTAAAGGATTTGATTGCTCCCCAAATGGTTTGACCGCCCACCACCGCATAGGCCTGATAATAGTAATAGGTCCCTTCTTTCAGCGTTTTGCCCTGCTTGGCGGTCCTGTAATAATATTTCCAGGGGGAACCGCCCGAGGTCCCTTCCGAACCCAATTCTGTCATGTTATTGGAGGAGGTTCCAAAATACATTCCAACCTTGGTGGGCTTGGTATTGCCCGTCACCGTGGCACGAACCAGCGCGCCGGTATTGGTGACTTCTTCCGCCGCCCCGGTAGTGACTACGGTGGTGGTGGGAATCGTTTTGAAGCTTTTGGTGTCTCCCCACACAGTCCCACTGGAAAGCTTTGCATAGGCACGGTAGTAATAAGTAGTGCCGGGGGTAAGGGAACGCTTTCCCGCTGTGCGGTAGTAGAATTTCCAGGGAGAACCGCCAGAAGTGGAGTCAGACCCCAGGAAGGTCATGTTGCTTTCCGAAGTACCGAGATACATGCCTACCTCGCTGGGCTTGGTGCTGCCCGTAACAGTGCCCCGCAGCAACGCGCTGCTTGATGTGACTTCTTCAGATCCGCCGGTAGTGACGGTGACAGGGGGTTTTGACGTTTCAGAACCCTCGCCAATGGAAATCTCGGAAACGTTGTTTTTGCAGCGATACAAGGAAAGGCCTTGATTTGGGGCATCAAAAGTACCGCCAAAAGAAGCGAAGTTGTTCCACTTCTTCAACTCCTTGTGCGTTATTCCTGCGCCAGCAGACCCGTAAATAGTAAATCCAGTACTATCTTTTGAATAAATAAATCCTGTATGCTGTGGAATTGAATTTTTTTCTAATGACGAACATCTAGTTTGATATATGTCGCCCGCTCGAGCTTTGTCTTGCAGAAGCTTTTTTACCTCAGCGGTTGTAGTCGCAGATCCAACCAGATACCATTGTCCCAAGTCGCCAGTGAATGTGTAATTATTGGGGCCTTGCGGAGCACCTGCCTTAAAAAGAAGCTGAGAAATTGCATTTGCAAACCTCCAACAGCCGTTATATCCACAACCGTTCGAGCTTCCTTCAGGATAATTGTTTGTTCTAATTTGGTTTAGTCGTGATAGTATTTTATCTTCAGATGACTCTGCACTTGCCGCCATGGGCAGGCAGCCCAGCAGCATAACAACGGCCAGAACGAAACTTAAAATCCTCTTTTTCATGTTTTTACTCCTTTGTATTTATTTGGTACCTGAAAATGAATGTAAAAATTCACACCCGTATTCCTTTTCATCCCCCCACATTTGGCCTGTATTCTGTATTCGTTGCAATACCGTGAACCCATCTCATATACCTTGTACATCTTATGGTGCTTATTGGAACAAGCGGGCACTTTCAGGCGCATAAGTGATACGGTAATAATCCGATCCCACCATCATCCGGTGCTTACTTACAGAGACAAAATCTTTTCCGTTATATCTGTACAACACATAACCGATTTTAGGGTAAATATCGGTGGTATCGAAATACAAGAGCAGAATACCATCTGAGTATTCATAGGTAAAAGTACCCCTTGGATAACTTCCTGAGCCGCGATGATATACCGATATGGTTCCGTCTCCGTTAAACCGTGCGGCATATAAGCTCCCCTGCGTTTGACCAAAGGCCAAGTCCCAAAAAGTTCCATCAAAGGAAGGTTCATTCGTGTATAAAACGCTTTCACAAAACCGCATTAGGATCATGGCCAGTTCTGCACGGGTCGCGCCCTTTTTGGGGGACAGCCTGTTGTGTCCGGTGCCAGAAATCAACTTGGCACCGACTGCCCACCTCATTGGCAAAGCCGCATAAGGGGAAACCTGCTGCGCATCAGAAAAGCCTTCAATACTTGTAGAAACATTGCAATGATGATTTCGTACCTGTGAATAACGATATAGAATAGCTGCTGCCTGCTCGCGGGTAACAGCATCATTCGGGCCAAAGCGTCCGTTCCCATACCCGTTAACAATATTATTCTCACATGCCCAGGATATGGCTTTTGCGTACCATTGATTAGCTGATACATCGATAAACGATGCTGCGGCACTATAGGGCTCCCCTTCCAAGCGGTAAAGAATCGTTACCAGCATCCCCCTCGTGGTAGCTTTGTCCGGTGAGAAGATGGCTGTTTCCGTACCGCTCATCAAACCTCGTCGATTGACAAAATCCACTGCGCCATAGTACCAGGAAGTGGGCTTCACGTCTTGAAAAGATACGCCGGCTTCCGCTGCGCTTGCTCCAGCGGGTAAACATATCAACAACAGGACAAAGGCAAAAATCAAACTTGAAATGCTCTTTTTCATATTTTCGCTTCCTCCTAATCGTCTATCGTCTTTGGCTGAAATTTGCACTCAAATTCTGGCTTTTGTTTTCTCACAAAAGATTTCGATTTTCTATTATTATTCTTCAAGAAGTTGTGCCTCTCTCGAGATAATTATTACCTAATCGATTGTTCCCTTTCCTTGATTATTTCAATATTGTACTTCTCGATGTCAGAAAGGAAAGATTCGCTGAATTCTTCAGGTTCATATTGTGCCAGATACCAAGACTTGGAATAAAAATACTCCTGCAAATCTGTGCTTAAAAACTTTCGACCGTGTCTGGCGTAGATTTCATTTCGCGCAAGCTCAAGCTGTCTGCCTGAAAAACCTGCAAGATCAGAATCAGTCAAACGGCTGGATGAGCTTTCCGCAATCACATAGTCGCCGTCATAAGAATTTGTATCAGTCAACCCTCTTTCCTCATCTTTGATGAATTCAATATTTGCTTTTTCTATATAAGACAGTATTGACTCATTAAAATCTGCCGAATCAACTGTGCCACGATACCAGCTTTGTGATTCAAAATATGAACGCACATCTGCGTCCAAAAATTTTCGGCCGTGCCTGGCATAAATTTCATTTCGCGCAAGCATCAACTCCCGTTCTCCAAGCCCCATGGTATCACGATACGTCAGTAGCTGAGTGCTGCTTTGCGGCAAAATATAGGATGCCTCCTCCTGTGATGTCTCCTCCATCCTATCTGCAGTATAGAGTTCAGAGCCGGATGAACCGTTTTGATCTGTGCCGCTATCTTCTGTTTTGGTGTCTGCCCCATTCAAGTCTATTGCCCGAAAAGTCCTTGCCGGAACGGCAATGGCCGTCCAGTCAGAAACATTGCACTGTCCGTCATCGTTATCTCCAGCTGCCATAACAGTTCCGTCATTTTGCAGGACTACAGTGAAATTGGATCCTGCGCTGATACTTACAATGTCTGTCCAATCGAAAATATCACACTGGCCATAATAGTTGTCACCGGCTGCCACAACGGTTCCATCGCTTTTCAGGCCTATGATATGATTGGATCCTGCACTGATACTTACAATATCGTCCCAATTAAAGATATCGTTTTTACTATCATAGATGTCACCGGCTGCTACAACAGTTCCATTCCTTTGCAGGCCTACAGTATAATTGGATCCCGCACTGATACTTACAATATCCGTCCAATCGGAAACATCACACTGACCGTTACTATTGTCACCAGCTGCCACTACCGTTCCGTCGTTTTTCAGGCCTACAGTATGATGTGATCCGGCGCTGATATTTATAATATCTGTCCATTCAGATACTCTGCACTGTCCTTTTTCATCGTCTCCCACGCCGACTACCGTACCGTTACTCCGTAACCCGACTGTATGACTGGTACCAGCCAAAACAGCTACAACATCTGTCCACTCAGACACATCGCATTGACCATAATTGTTATGGCCTGCAGCAACTACCGTTCCATCCTTTAACAAACCTACTGTATGGTAATAACCGGCTGAAACGGCTGCAATATCTGTCCATTGTGACACATCACACTGCCCGTAGAGATTATTCCCAACGGCAATCGCTGATCCATTATTCAACAGCCCTACTGTGTGGGAATACCCCGTTGATACAACACTTCCTTCGCTCACTTCGTCCCACAATTTTAAGCTTCGCTCTTTAGCATCTTTATAATCACCCAGCTCATTAAACATAGCTATCGCGGCATAATAGTTTTCCTCTGCCTGAAACATGTCGGCTTTTATATATTTAGCTTCGATAAGCTTGTCTGCCGCATCTTTATAATTTCCGAGTTCTCCAAAAGTATTGATTGCGCCATCGTAATCACCTGCTGACAACATTGATTCAGCTTTACGGTATTTGTTTGCCGGAATAATAACCTGAATAAATAAAACAGCTGCTATCGTTACGGCAATCAAAACCATTCCGAAAATCAAGTTCACCTTTTTCTGCTTTGCAGCCTGTTCTTTCTGCCTCTGCTCTGCAGCAGCCCGCCGCCGCTCCCTTTCGGCTTCCTCTGCTTCAGCACGTTGCCTGGCTGCCTTTTCCGCTTCTTTTCTTGCCTCTTCGTCCTTTCTGCGCTTAGCTTCTTCCTGCAAGAGGCGCGCATCCTTTTTCTCCGTCAAGGTTTCAAAATCAAGTGCTGAAATCAAAGCTTCCGCACTTCTCCCGCATCGGGAACAGGTTCCCTCGCTTTTCAGATTGACAGCACCGCAGGTACATAAAAACAAATCCCCATCCATGGTCGGAACGTAGCTGCTGTCCTGCCCAATCTCTATTCTATATTGTTTCCTCATCTCCATATCCTGAAGGAATTCTTCCAAGGGCCGGTGGGGCTGGACAGACACCCACCGATCAAAGGGATGCTGCCAAACCTCACCATCCTGAAATACGGCCTGAACAACAGCAACATCAATTTTTCGTGTTGTATTATCCGGAAGATAAATTGGAGTTTGCGTGCCGAAATCCGCACCGCGGGAAACGGACAAGTCAAGATAAGCAAAGCCTGCTACACCTGGCAGCTCCGCACCACTGGGATCATATGCTTTTACCGTTACCCGACAGGCAACTAACGGAGAACTGCGCAGATTACGAAGCTTCAACTGAGCAAGGACCCTGTCATCCCGATTGTCTTTCAGCAAAGCCCCGGCAGCAATCAGCACCGGTGCACCGTCCAAATGCAGGTTTTCCGGTAATTTGCACAGGCGGGTATAGCGTTCGCTCATCTTTTACACTCCTTCCTTAAAGTGACGGCAAGCGATCTTCGGTTTTTTGAAGTTCCGGCACCGGCGTTGACACTGGGGCTTTTACTTCCAGGACTTTTGGCTGCCGACGATCGGGAAGGGCAACGACCATAAGCCACCCAATAATTCCAAACAGAAAGCACCACCAGAAATAATCATCGTGCCCTTTTTCTCTCGCAATAGCATTAAACTTCTTTGCGATAAGAATATTGACCGCGATTACCGCTACAATAATAAGAACGATCAGAAATCCAAAAAATTGAAGCATGAGTTTCCTCCTTGTAACGATTTGCTGTACATAAACGTAAGGTTCTGTCGAAATGGTTCTCACTATGAGTCCACCGCTTTTGCGGCAAGGTCTGACAATTTGCAGTCAAAAATAAAAAATCACGTCAAAAACCGTGTTTTTATTATATATTGCTATCTAAATCACGTCAATAGACGTCTTGAGAATTATTTCCGATTTTTGAAAAACCTATAAACTTAGCATGAGGTGATCATCATGCCCCAAAAATCGGAAAATTGGGAACGAATGCAGGATCTTTACTATGCCATAGGATATTACCGCAAAAGGAAGGGAATGTCTCAGGAAGAGCTGGCTGAAGCACTGGATATCAGCCGCCAGCACCTGGCTTCTATTGAAGCGCCTAATATGGATCGGGGACTTTCGCTGAATCTTTTGTTCAAGATCGCAGATGCACTGGAAATTGAGCCCTATCTTCTTTTGAAATTTCATCCTGAAAGATAATTCAGAGGACATCAAAAAAGCGCTCAGGCACGGGTGCCTGAGCGCAATATTTTCGATCGGAAACAATGAGGAGGGCAGAATGCACAGTTGTTAGATGTTCGGCAACAGATGAATTAGAAAAGGGCGAAAAGGCAGCTCCTCCACTGAGCTGTCGCTTCAGGTGCAGGTGCGCTCAGAAAGCCAAGGCTTTCTGTATGTGTGAACCGCTCTTTCTTTTTTTCCGTCATTCTGAGCGTAGCGAAGAATCTTGTCCTTACGCCATTAGGCTCCCCTTGAAATCAAGGGGAGCCTAATGGCAGCGGCTTTGTTCTTTCCCGCCCTTTCTAACGACTAACATCTAAAATCTAACAGCTATCACCCGAAAACCTTCTCCGTATTCTTTACCCTCAACAGCAGGGAAAGGATCATCGCGGCGGCAGTAGTGGCCGCCAGAACAAGATACAGCGTATGGATCCCGGCACTGTCAAGGATCGCCCCGCCGATATTCTGCATGATGATAACCCCAAGGTTATTGACGGAATTCACCACGGAAATCCCGGTAGTCGTCAGCTCAGCCGCCACAAGATTGCGCACGACCTTCAGAATGAGCATCATAAAAAGCGTAGCGCCTACCGCCTTCAGCAGGATCATGACAGTCACCACCACCCAGGCCGAGGAAGCAATCCCATAGCACAAAAACTGTACAAAGTTGATGACGCAGCAGATCAGGATCAGAGTCTTCCCTGAAAAGCGGTCCATGAATTTGTTGGAAAAAAGGATGATGGGGATCTCCACCAGCGTCCCTACCGAAAGCACCGTTCCCACAGCACCGGTAGGCACTCTCATGGAATCCAGCAGATAGGCGGCATAATTGAAGTTTACGCCGGAGGCGCTGTAAAACAGAAAAGCAATCAGCAAAAACAGAAGAAACTGCGGGTTCTTAAAAAGAGAGGAAAGGGGCGGCCGCTTCTTTTCCTCCCGGGGCTCAGAGGATTCCGGCAGAATCGGGTCTTCTGCCCCGGCAAGGCCGGTGGCCGCAAGCACTGTGGAAAAGAAGACCATGGAAAACAAGACCACCGGCGGAAAATGCTGTATGGCGATCCCCGCGGCCTGGGCGCCCACCGCGTACCCCACCGTTCCCCAAATGCGCAAAATCCCATAGCGGTATTTCGCGGAAGAAGCTAACCTCTCACAAGCAGGCAAAGCGGAATTCAAAAAGGACATCAAAAGCCCTTCCAGCAGAAAAAGAACCAATACCTGCCTGCATTGGGAAAACACCAGTGCCAGAATCCCCATAAAAACAAGCAGGGCTCCGCTGATCAGCCGGGAACGTCCAGTGCGGTCGCAAAGAAGGCCCGCTGTCGGGACCATAAAGAAAGAGAAAACGCCGGAAGCGGAGATGATAAAGGACATTTCGCTTCCGGTTTTTCCGATTCCCGTAAGATATACCGACAGCACAGACACAAACGCGGCCATGGCAAAATAGGCAAAGAAATATACCAGAACATAGCTGAAATAGCTGCCCTTAAAGCGGCGGAATAAGACGGAAAATCGCAAAACAAAACCACCTCTCCTGTCGTTCTGGCCCCGCCTGCCGGCCCGGTTGCAAATGCGCCGGGAAAGCCATAGCTTTCTGCGCTTGTTCTGCAATGGCCGAAGCGACAGCTGAGAACGGTTCGCGTCAACGCCCCACCGGGGCGTGCTCACCCTTTTTCTAACAACTAACTACTGCCAGCTAATAACCAGGGCAATACCAATACCGCACAGAGATCGTGCGGTGTTTGTCCTAGAGCCTCAGCTGCCCCTTCTGATTTCAAACTGCTCTCCGTAAATTGTTTCTTTCCGTACTGTCTTGTACGCATAACCGGGGAAATCTTTACGCACGGAGATGGTGTTCAGGCAGTCGTAGCCCAGTTTTTTATAAAGGCGGATCGCACCCTCGTTCCGGGCGGCGGCTTCGATATACATGCTTTGGGAATACTCTTTTACGATTTCTTCCGCCAGGCGCACCGCTTCGCTGCCGATCCCCTGCTTCTGGCAGGCGGGAAGCACGAACAGATCCTCCAGCCAATCTCTTTCCCCGCCCCGGCTGCCAAGGTGCAGAAAGCCTACGGGCTCTTTATCCCGGCAGATGAAATAAAACGTATGGCTCGGGGCCGTCCAGGCAGTCAAATCTTCCTTTGCTTCCTCTGGCGGCATATCGCACCCGTTATGTTCTTTCCAAAAGCTCTGGATCAAAGAAACGGCCCGCGCCTCTTCTCCCTGATATACTGCAAGCTCTATCATTTTTTGACACTCCTTGCCTATGAAAAACGCCGGGTTTTCCAGCCCGGCGTTTGCTTTTTTGTTATTACTTTCCAAACACCGTTTCGGCGGATTCGGTTTCAAACTGCTTGTTGTACAGGTCGGCGTAATAGCCCTCCTGCTCCATCAGCTCCTGATGGGTGCCGCGCTCAATGATCTTTCCGCCCCGCACCACCAGGATCATATCGGCTTTCCGAATGGTGGAAAGCCGGTGAGCGATCAGGAAGGAGGTCCGCCCTGTCAGCAGGGTGGAAATAGCTTCCTGTATAAGCGCTTCTGTTTCGGTATCGATGGAAGCGGTGGCTTCGTCCAGCACGAAGATCCGGGGATCGGCCAGCACAGCCCTGGCAAAAGACACAAGCTGCTTTTCTCCTGTGGAAAGCTGGCCTCCGCCCTCGCCCACGTCGCTGTCATAGCCATGCTCCATTCTCATAATGAAATCATGGGCGTTTACCAGCTTCGCGGCGGCGATGATCTCTTCATCGGTGGCATTGAGCCGGCCGTAGCGGATATTTTCCTTCACCGAGCCGGAAAACAGGTGGGGCGTCTGCAGCACATAGCCGATATTGCTGTGGAGCCACAGCATGCTGCGCTCCTTATAGTCTCTGCCGTCCACCAAAATTCTTCCTCCGGTGGGCTCAAAGAACCGGCAGGCAAGGTTTACCAGGGTGGATTTTCCCGCTCCGGTCTCGCCCACTATGGCCACAGTGGTTCCCGCCGGCACATCCAGATTGAAGTGCTCCAGCACATTTTCGGTCCCGTCAGGATACCGGAAGGTCACGTCCTCAAAGGTGATGTGTCCCTCAAGGGGCTCCCAGTTTTCCCGTTTGGGTTCCAGAGAGGTGCCGTACTTCTCAATGACCTCCGGAGTGTCTGTGATCTCCGGCTCCATCTCCATCAGAGCGGTAACACGTTCGATGTTCGCCTGGGTGGAAATGAAATTGGAAATGCTGCCCGCCAGGTTCTGTACAGGCTCAGCGATTACAAGAGCGTAGTTTACAAAAATGGTAAGCTCGCCGATGGTGATAAAGTCGCCCAGCACCATCATGCCGCCGCCTGTGATGACAAAGCTGACGGCAAGGGCCGTGCAAAGCCCGATCAGCGGCACATAAACGGCGCTCAAAAGCACAGAACGAATGGTGGTGCTCTTCATGCGGCCGGTGACCTCTTTGAAGGTCTCGGTATTTTTTTCCTCGATCACCAGGGTCTTGGAGGTCTTTGCTCCGGAAATTCCCTCATTATAGTGACGGGTGATCTCGGCGTTCACCTTTCTCACCTGGCGGTTTACCGCCAAAATGCGCTTTTGAAAATAGAGCGTCAAAAGCACGATGAAGGGCACCACCACAATGACCAGCAGCGCCAGCTTCCAGTTGATGACGAGCATCACCGCCATACAGCCCAGCACGTAAATGCCGCTGTAAAACACGTCTACGATGCTCCAGGCAAGGGTATCGCCGATGCGGCTGGTATCGCTCATCACCCGGGCCATGATGGTCCCCACGGGCGTCTGGTTGTAATAGGAAAAGCTCAAAGTCTGCAAATGGGTAAACAGCCTTTGCCGCAGGTCCCTGTTCAGCCGGACCTCAACGCCGATGCCGTTGCGGCCCATCAGCATGGTGGAAACAGTGACGATCAGCACCATGCCCAAATACAGCAGCGAAAAGGGCAGAAGCCCTTCATGGCTGCGGGGAGTGATAAAATTGTCCACGGCATACCCGGTCATCAGGGTATAGCCTATATCGATGGCGGCAGAAACCACCATGGCCGCCCCTAAAAGCACCATATTTTTCACATAGGGCTTTAAGAAGGGCAGCACCTTAGCCCAGACCTTCAGGGAAGATTGGGTGTTTTTCTTTGTTTCCTGGTTTGTATTCTCCATAGTTCCTCCGTAAAAGCGTATCCTTGCAAAACAGCGCGCAGATCTTATTTGCCGCTCTGCATATCAAAAATGCGCTTGTATATGCCTTCCTGACTTACAAGCTGCTGGTGGGTGCCCATCTGGGCCACCTTTCCGTGATCCAGCACAAGGATCTGGTCGGCGTTCATCAACGTGGTAATGCGGTGGGCAATCAAAATAGTAGTACCGTTTACGTTTTCCTTGATCGACTGGCGGATCTTCTGGTCGGTCTCCATATCCACCGCGGAAAGGGAATCGTCGAAGATCTTGATAGGCGTATCCTGCATCAGCATTCTGGCAATTGCCACGCGCTGCTTCTGCCCGCCGGAAATGGTGACGCCCCGTTCGCCGATAGGCGTTTCATAGCCCTGGGCAAAATTCTCAATGGCGTCGTCGATCACGGCAAGCCTTGCGTAATGGCGCACCGTTTCAATATCCTGGCGGTTCGAACCGTCAGCGATGCTCTCCCGGAAGGTCTTGGAGAACAGGAAAGGCTCCTGCAGCACGATGCCGATGTTCTTTCTCAAATGGCTCCGCTTGATCTTCCGGATGTCCACCCCGTCCACCGTGATGGTCCCATCGCCCTCCGGCAGGTCGTAAAGCCGGTCCAGCAAATACATCAGGGTGGATTTTCCGCTGCCCGTGGCTCCCAGAATGCCGAAGGTGCTTCCGGCCTTGATGGTGAAGGATACATCGTCCAGAACGCCGGTGTTGCTGTCGGGATAATGGAAGCTCACATGGTCAAATACAATGTCGCCCCGCACATCGGGCTCCAGGGGATCCACACAGTCCTTCTCTTCCTCAGCATCCAGAATGTCAAACAGTCTGGTGGAGCTGATCGAGGTCTTGGAAAGCTCGCCCAAAAGGCGCCCCAGACTGCGGGTAGGCCACACCAGCATGGAATTGTAAGCAGTGAAGGCCAGATACTCGCCCTCTGTCAGGCTGCCGTTTTCTACAAAGAAAATACCGGCCACCAAAACCACCAGCACCTGAAGCCCCGCAAGGAAATCTCCCAGGCCCCAGTTGACGCCCATGATATTTCCCAGCTTTGCCCAATAATCGGTATATTCCCGGTTCTTTTTCGTAAAACGGTCGATTTCAAAGCGCTCTCTGCCGAAAGCCCTTACCACACGGACACCGGTCAGGTTCTCCTGAATCATGGCGGTAAGCTCGCCCTCGGTCTCATCCGCCTTCTGGAATTTCTTTCCCTGGATCACAAAGAAAACCAGGGAAGTTCCCACAGAAAGGGGAATAAAGCAAAGCACCACCAAGGAAAGCTGGGCGTTCATGGAGAACATGAGCGCCATGGATACCACCATCAGCAGCAGAACGCGGATGCACCCCATGAGCTGATCGTTTACAAAGTTGCGGATCAGATCCAGGTCCTGGGTGCAGCGCTGAATGATCTCACCTGTCTGGTGAGAGTTGTGCCAGGCATAGGGCAGCTTTTGGATGTGATCGAACAGGCGGTTGCGGATCCTTGCCACCGTGCCCTCGCAGGCCTTGGCAAGATTCATGCGGTAGGCATAGTTGGAAAGCCCGCCAATCACCGCGAAAAGCAAGGCCGCAGCAGCGCAGATCACAATGTGAGTGCGCAGCATTTCCCTGCCGCCGATCATTTCTATCCAGTTCACCAGAAAGCCCGGCAGGCTGAAGGGGTTGTCGTTGATGACCGAATCCACCGTGACGCGGATGACCTGAGGGGTCATGTAGTTTGCCACAACGGAAATGACGATCATCAGCAGCGCCAGCACAAAATGAATGCGAAGCCCCTCGGTAAAGGGGAAAAACCGCAGGATGCTGGCTTTCTTTTTTTCATTTGTCTTCTTCATACATACCTCAACTAAAATTTCTTTCCCCCGACGGCACCGGGACCTCCGGCGGCACCGGGACTCCCGGCGGCTTCGGGACAAAAAGAGGGAGATGGCAGAACCCCCCGGTTTCGGGAGGGCCTGCCGTCTCCCTTTGGGTGTTCCTTTTCAGGCAAGCCAAAGGTGGAGGCCTGATCCGGCCTCCTCTGAAGAATTCACGGTTTCTTCAGTCATATTCGGCCCATTGGGCCGTTAGCGACGGTGTTTTTATGCTAACACAGTGATTTCCAAATGTCAACAAATTTTCCACCATTTTCACAAAAACATCTTCCACCCCTTCTCCCTGCCGGCAAGACGGATTTCCCTTGCTATTTCCCGGAGTATGACCTATAATAGTACAAATAATCCGGCGCTGAAATCCGGATAAAATGCGAAATGAATCACGGAAGGAGAACTCCCATGGAAAACAGAGGCCCTGCAAAGCAGCAGAAAAAGAGCCAACGCCTGGAAAAGCGGCAAAGTCTCGGGCTGCCCAAATATTCCCTGGGAGAAGAGATCTTCTCCTCCGTCTCTCACGGCGTTTCCGCCCTTTTTGCGGTCACTGCTCTGGTGCTGCTGCTTGTTTTCTGTAAAAAGCGGCCCATCATCGTGGTTTCCGTGTCCATTTACGGAGCAACTATGATCCTGCTTTATACCGTGTCCACCCTGTACCATGCTTTGGGCCTGAACCGAGCCAAGGTGGTGTTCCGTTCTCTGGATCACTGCACTATCTTCCTGCTGATCGCCGGCACCTATACCCCTATCACCCTGGTGTGCCTGGGAGGAGCCTGGGGCTGGTCCCTGTTCGGCGTTGTCTGGGGCGCGGCGGTATTGGGTGTTGTTTTAAACGCCATCAGCGTGGAGCGTTTTAAGATAGTCTCCATGGTATGCTACCTTGCCATGGGCTGGGTGGTGGTGATCGCCATGAAGCCCGTCATGGAAAATCTCAGCGCCATCGGTTTCTGGTGTTTGCTTTCTGGCGGGATCCTGTATACTGTGGGGGCCATCCTTTACGGCGTCGGGAAAAGGATCCCCTATATCCATTCAATCTTTCATCTTTTTGTGCTGGGTGGCAGCGTGCTGCACACCGTCTGCGTCGGGCAAATTTGTTGTTAGTTGTTAGGAATTAGTCGTTAGAAAAGGGCAAGGGCCCTGTCTGTCATCCTGAGCAATAGCAATGCAAGCATTGCTATCGCGAAGGATCTCGTTCTTTAGTTGTTAGCCATAAGTCGTTAATTGTTAGAGAAGGGTTTTTGGATGCTAGATGCTGGATATTGGATTCTAGATGATGGTTGCGCCTTCGGCGCAATGAAGTAAGGGCGAAAGGGCAGTGTATAGTGAATATTGAAGAGTGAAAAAGTGGAAGGGCAAGGGCATGCCCTTAGGCTCCCCTAAAAGCACTCCTTGCCTCCCCTGAAAGGGGAGGGGGACCGCCGTATGGCGGTGGAGGGGTTTTTCTGCCGCAATTGCAGAACCCCCCAGTCACGGCTTCGCCGTGACAGCCCCCCTTTCAGGGGGGCCAAGGGTGAGTGCTAAACTATGATTTGCTCTGCCTTTGCCCTTCTCTAACAACTAACTACTAACAACCAACTACTATATTGGAAGGAGAATAAATCATGGTCAATCATTTCTGCAAAAAGCCCCTCTGGGAAGCAAGCCGGAAACTGGCCGCCGTGGCCGGCGGCACGGAACCCGCGGAGCTGGTGATCACTCACGCGACCCTGGTAAACGTCTGCACCAAAGAACTTTTGGAGGACGTGTCCGTGGCCGTGGCGGAAGGCCGGATCGCCCTGGTGGGCGACGCCTCTCACTGCATCGGCGAAGGGACTCAGGTGGTAGACGCAAAGGGGAAATTCCTGGCTCCCGGATTTTTGGACGGCCACATTCACGTGGAATCCTCCATGATGGGCGCCGGAGAATATGCCAAGGCCGTTATTCCCCACGGCACCACCGGCATTTACATGGATCCCCATGAGATCTGCAACGTATTGGGTCTGGAGGGCGTTCAGTGTCTGCTGGACGATGCCGCCCGCACCCCCCTGAAGGCTATGCTCACCACCCCTTCCTGCGTTCCCGCGGTCCCCGGCTTTGAAGACACCGGCTCCCATATCGGCCCGGAAGACGTGGCAAAGACCATGGATTGGGATTCCTGCGTGGGCCTGGGAGAAATGATGAACTTCCCCGGG
Organism: uncultured Acutalibacter sp.; assembly: GCA_964577585.1. Taxonomy (GTDB): domain Bacteria; phylum Bacillota; class Clostridia; order Oscillospirales; family Acutalibacteraceae; genus Acutalibacter. The sequence goes on along the minus strand of CAZNZS010000015.1, from coordinate 1,361 downwards.
ATCCTTTCGTCAAATGAAGAAACTCACGCCATCACCGGCAACACCCTGAAGGCCGGTAAGATCGTCACCGGCCATTATTCCCTGCCGGAAACCGGAAAGGGCCTGAATGCCTATATCGCATCAGGCGTTCGCTGCTGCCATGAATCCACCCGGGCGGAGGATGCCCTGGCCAAAATGCGGCTGGGCATGTACGCCATGTTCCGGGAAGGCTCCGCCTGGCACGATCTGAAGGAAGTGGCAAAGAGCATTACCGAGCATCAGGTAGACTCCCGCTTTGCCTGTCTGATCTCCGATGACACCCATCCCCACACCCTGCTTTCCCAGGGGCACCTGGACCACATCGTCCGCCGGGCGGTACAGGAAGGTATCGATCCTATCACCGCCATTCAGATGGTGACCATCAACTGCGCCCAGTGCTTCCAGATGGATCACGAGCTGGGCAGCATTGCCCCCGGCAAGTGCGCCGATATGGTGCTGCTGAACGATCTCCATGACCTCCAAGTGGAAAAGGTTTGGATCGATGGCGGCCTGGCCGCGGAAAACGGCGCGATCGTAGGAGAATACGCTCCCTATACCTATCCCGATTGGGCCACCAAATCCATTCATATCCGCGACGCCATCACTCCCGAGACCTTCCGCATTGCCGCAACGCCTGAAAAGATCGGGCCGGACGGCACCGTGGAGGTGCGGGCCATTGAAGTGATCTCCGCCAGAGTCGGCGATTACGAGCGCCATGTAAAGCTGCCAACAGAAAACGGGCTTTTGGTGTCCGATCCTCAGCAGGATGTGCTGAAGACAGCCGTATTTGAACGCCATCACAACACGGGCAAGAAGGGCTTTGGCTTTGTCAAGGGCTTTGGGATCCGTTGTGGGGCCATGGCCTCCACCGTTGCCCACGACGCCCACAACCTACTCGTCATCGGCACGAACGATGGGGATATGGCCCTGGCCGCCAACACCCTGATCCAGTGCGGCGGCGGGATGTGTGCCGTCCAGAACGGCAAAGTGCTGGGCCTGGTTCCCCTGCCCATTGCCGGCCTTATGGGAGACAAGCCCATGGAGGAAATGGCAAAGATCGTGGCGGATCTGGAGGAAGCCTGGAAGGTGATCGGCTGCTCCATGCCCTCCCCCTTCATGACCATGGCCCTGATCCCCCTGGCCTGCCTGCCGGAGCTGCGCCTCACCGACCGCGGCCTGGTGGACTGCACCCGCTTCTGCTTTACGGAAATAGAGGTTTAGTTGTTAGACAAAGAGCAAGGGCACTTTTTCTGTCATCCTGAGCCTTTCTCTCTGTCATTCTGAGCCGAAGGCGAAGAATCTCGCCCTTTGTCCTTTTCCTCAGGCATTACGGACGAGATCCT
>CAZNZS010000014.1:0-42063 GCA_964577585.1 uncultured Acutalibacter sp. | reverse complement strand
ATGGTGGAGATCGTGGCGGCATAGGTGGAGGGGCGGCCGATGCCGTTTTCCTCCAGGGTCTTGATGAGAGAAGCCTCCGTGTACCGGGGGGCCGGCTGGGTGAAGTGTTGGTTGCCTTTTAATTCCTTTACCTTCAGCTTCATGCCGTTTTCCAGGGGAGGAAGATCTTTCCCGGCCTTTTCCTCTTCGTCCGTGCTCTCTTCGTACAGGGCGGTAAACCCGTCAAAGGCAACATTGAAGCCGGAGGCTCTGAAAATATAGCTTCCCGCGTTTATCGTAGCTTGGGTGGTATTGAGCACACAATTTGCCATCTGGCAGGCGATAAACCGCTCCCAGATCAGCTTATAGAGCTTATACTGATCGCTTGTCAGGGAATCCTTCACCATTTCGGGAGTGATGGAAACGGAAGCGGGGCGGATTGCCTCGTGTCCGTCCTGCGCGTTGGCTCTCGACTTAAAATGGCGGGGCTTCGCGGGAAGATATTTTTCTCCCCACCTTTCCCCGATATATTGGGAAGCATCTTTGATGGCGTCCTCTGAAATGCGGAGGGAGTCTGTTCTCATATAGGTGATAAGGCCCATGGAGCCCTGTCCCGCTATCTCCACGCCTTCATAAAGCTCCTGGGCGGCCTTCATGGTTCGCCTTGCCTGGAAACCCAGCTTTCTGGAAGCCTCCTGCTGGAGCGTGGAGGTGATAAAGGGCGACGCGGGAGCTCGGTTCTTCTTCCCCTTCTTCACGGAGCTGACAACAAATTCTTCCTTTTCAAGCTGCGCCAGTATTTTATCCGATGCCTCTTTGGAATTGATCTTGATCTCCCCGTTTTCATCGCCGTAAAACGCGGCGGAGAAAACGGCCTTTGAGGGCGGCGCGGAAAGCTTTGCGTCGATGCTCCAATATTCCTCAGGCACAAAAGCCCTGATCTCCTCTTCCCGGTCCACGATCATCCTCACAGCGACAGACTGTACTCTTCCCGCTGACAGACCCTTGCGGATGGTTTTTGCCAAAAAAGGACTCAGCGTGTAACCCACCAGCCGGTCCAGGATCCTTCTTGCCTGCTGCGCGTTTACAAGGTCCAGGTCGATGGCCCTGGGATGTGCCATTCCTTCCTGCACGCCCGTCTTTGTGATCTCGTTAAAGGTAACTCTGTCCGGGGCTTTTTCGTCCAGCCCCAGAATGTATGCCAGATGCCAGGAGATCGCCTCTCCCTCACGGTCAGGGTCGGTAGCCAGAAGCACGCCGTCCGCTTTGGCGGCAGCGGCCTTAAGCTCCTTTACCAGGCTCTCCTTTCCCTTGATAATGCTGTACTTCGGCTTAAAGCCATTGTCGACCTCAACAGCCAGCCGGGCCTTGGGCAGGTCCCGCACATGACCCATGGAGGCGATGACTTCGTAGCCCTTTCCCAAATATTTCTGGATGGTCTTTGCCTTGGAAGGCGACTCCACTATCACCAATTTTGCCATATCTGTCTCCTTTCTCTCAAAAGAGCAGCTCCGCGTTTTTGAGAAAAGCTTCAAACTGTATTATCTTACAATATCTTCCACAGCTTATAATTCCAAAATGGAATATTAAATATCGGGCTCCAATTCTTTCGCCCTCACATTTCCCGCATATAGCGCTTTCCGGGCAGAGACACTGCAAGCCCTTCCACTTCCAACTCGGTCAGAATGCCCAACAGAGCAGCGGCACGCATGCCGGTAAGCTCTTCCAGCTGAGCTACGGAAAGAGGTTCCTGCCCCAGCGCCGCCAGGACCTGTCTTTCCTCCTGGGAAAGATCGGCTCCCGCGTCCGACAGGACCGGAACAGCAGGACCTCTGTCCTTCATCCGCGGCATAATATCCTCAAACAGATCCGGGAAATCGGGCTCATCCACGGGCTGCGGTATTTCGTCATATTCAGCCAGAATGTCCTCTCCGCAGTAAACGGCCCTGGCGCCGTCTGTCAGAAGGTCGCGGCTGCCCGCGAAGTCATCGGAATCCAGCTCTCCCGGCCAGACAAAAACATCTCTGTTCTGCTCAAGTGCATGGGAAGCATAGATCATGGTCCCGCTTTTCCTTGCCGCCTGTATCAGGAGAACGCCCCGGCTCAAGCCGGTTATCAGTCTGTTTCTCACCGCAAAGGTACCCCGGTCCGGCTGAAGCTGGGAGAAATATTCCGTCACAAGCGCTCCGCCGTGAGCGCAGATCATGGAACGGAGCTTGGAATTTTCCGTCACATAGGTGCTGTCAAGAGAAACAGGCAGCACGCTTATGGGCTTTGAGCCCGGGATCCCCATAGCGCCGGTCAGCGCCGCGGCATCCACGCCTTTAGCGCCTCCGGATACCACGCAGGCCTTTCCCGCGGCAAGCTGATAGCCGAATTTCCTTGTGGCATTGAGGGAAGCCTCCGTTGCCTTTCTGGCACCTGCTATACCGATAGAAAGCAAGCTGTTCAGATCCGGCATTTCTCCTTTTACATACAATACCGCCGGTGGGTCCGGAATATTCTTCAGCAGCTCCGGATATTTTTCACATTCCGGTGAGATCACTTGCCAGCCCAGCCTTAAGGCATATTCCAGCCTTGCCTCCGCCTGCCCCACGGTAAAGTCCCGCAGGGCGGCAGCCTCTCTGTCTGTCAGGTCCCTGCGGCTGTTCCACAGCTTCGGCCCGCCCTCACAGAATTCCCTGGCTCCGCCCCGGTACTGTCCCACGATTCTCCAGGGCTTTCTGCTGCCCGGCAGGAAGGCCTGCTGCATCCAGATCCAATAAACGCGCTTATCCATCCGAACCGCTCCTTTCGGAAGAAAGTCCCCTGCACATCTCCCAAAGCAGGATCGTCGCGGCCGCAGAGGCGTTCAGCGACTCCGCTCTTCCCGCCATGGGGATTGTGATCCTGTCATGACACCGGGCAATGGTTTCGGGCAAAAGCCCGTTGCCCTCATTGCCCACAAATATTCCGTGAAGTCCCTCCGAAAAATCCACATTGCTCACAGGGATCGCGGCATCATCCGGCACTGCGGCATGAAGCTTGTATCCATACCGCGAAAGCAGCTCAAAAAGGGGGTCCGCCGCTTCCCAGCTGCTCAGTGAAAGCCGGAACACGGCTCCCATGGAAGCCCGCAGCACCTTCGGGGAAAAGGGGTCGCAGCATGTTCCCAGCAGGAAGACCCGAAAGGCCCCCAGAGCCTCCGCAGTGCGAAGGATCGTTCCCAGATTTCCGGGATCCTGCAGATTTTCCAGCACCAGGCAGGATTGCTTTGGGGAAAAACCGATTATCCCGCTTTGTCCTTTGGGCTTCCTGCAAACGCAGAATATGCCCTGATAATTCCTGGTATCGGAAAGGAGCTGTGCCACCGGCTCTTCCACTAAGTAGCTTTCCTTCGCGGCGGCGCGGACCTCCCCGAAATACTTCCCGTATTTCTTCTCCGCCTGGGCCGTAAAAAAGCACTGCTCTATTTCCAAACCGGAAACGGCGGCGTCGCGGCACAGCCTCGCGCCCTCGCAGAGGAATTTTCCTTCCGCTCGCCGCTGCTCCGCGCTGCCGCCCAAAGAGGCCGCATGGCGAACAAGTGGATTTTTCCTGCTGGTTATGCTGGGTGCTTCCATAAAGATCAGACCCCTTTCCCGCGCCGTACAAGGTCCCAAAAGGCGGCTTGCCTTTCCTTCCCGGCGCTTATAAAGCATTCAGAGAAAAACGCCCAAGGCAGGTTGCCTCAGGCGCAGATACAGCTTTTTATTGTGCCGCCTTGGCCTTTTCCACCAGAGCGGTAAAGGCGGAAGCATCGGCGATGGCGATCTCGGAAAGCATCTTCCGGTTCAAGGTAACTCCGGCCTTTTTCAAACCGTTCATAAAGGTGGAGTAGTTTACACCGTTTGCGCGGCAGGCTGCGGAAATTCTGGTGATCCACAGGCGGCGGAAATCCCGCTTGCGCTGCTTGCGGCCGATGTAGGCATAATTGCCGGACTTCATCACGGCCTGTTTCGCCATTTTAAAGTGACGGCTCTTGGAACCCCAATAGCCCTTTGCGAGCTTCAGAACTTTCTTTCTTCTTTTGCGCGTCATCATTGCGCCTTTTACTCTTGCCATTTATCTCAAATCCTTTCCTGTTATCAAAGAATGTCCCCGGTCACGCTGCTTATTTATAAGGCAGCATACGCTTTACGGCAGCCGTGTTCGTAGTATCGGCAACCGTGGTGCCACGGGCGTGGCGCTTGGTCTTGGAAGTCTTTCCGTGACCGTTGAGCAAATGGCTTGTATATGCGTGCCCGCGAATCACTTTCCCATTTTTAGACAACTTGAAGCGCTTTTTCGCGCCGCTGTGTGTTTTGAGCTTCGGCATGTTGCGTTCCTCCTTGATTTTTACTTATTTCAAAGGCTTCGGTGACAGGAACATAAGCATGGTCCTGCCTTCGAGCTTGGGCGGTTTCTCCACGTTCGCGGCTTCGCTCATTGCTTCGGCAAAGCGGCGCATGATCTCCTGCCCCAGTTCGGGATGGCCCATTTCCCTTCCGCGGAAACGGATGGAAGCCTTCACCTTATTCCCCTCGGAAATAAAGCGAAGCGCATGGTTTTTCTTCGTCTCAAAATCGTGAGTATCGATATTGAGCGAAAGCCGTACTTCCTTGATCTCAACGACATGCTGGTTCTTGCGCTGCTCCTTTTCCCGCTTCGACTGCTCGAAACGGTACTTGCCGTAATCGATGATCTTGCACACCGGCGGCTTTGCCTGGGGAGCGATCTTGACCAGGTCGAGATTTTTCTGCTCCGCTATTTCCAGCGCCTCCTGCAGGGACATAATGCCCAGCTGAGAGCCGTCGGAATCCACTACACGAAGCTCCTTATCCCGTATTTGTTCGTTGATCTGCAGTTCTTTGTTGCTAATCGGTAAGCACCTCCATCACAGTTCCTCAAACCCAAAGCGCACCCGGAAATGCCGCAAAAAAGCGGGCAGATAACTGCCCGCCAAGTCAATCACATCGCACAAAAAGGCACAAAATAAGCCTTTTCCGTCCGCAAGTATTGACCTGTACCGGACAGAACCGTACGGGTGTGGAGCAAAGCTCCAGCTTTGTTTTCTGAGAGAATTATACAGCCGTCCATCCACTTTGTCAATAGCAAATCCGCAAAACTCCCGCGTTTTTCTTTCAGCTTCCATGATAGCTCTGGGAGAAAGCCTGACTCAGCCATGTGGAATACAGGATCAGCTCACCGATCTTTTTCCCGGTCACTTCCTCCATGGCAGCGGCATACAGGCGGATCTGCGGGCCGTACCGGTCCCAGAGCTCTTCCGCCTTTTTCACCCGGTCCGTTTTGAAGTCCACGATATGGAGACGGTCTCCCTCCAAAAACAGACAGTCTACCGCGCCTTGAAGAATGACCTGTTCCTCTTCGATCCCTTCCCGTTCGGGCTCCGCCAGAGAAGCAGGGATCACCGCCGTAAACCTCCGTTCCCGTTCCACATGGGGAGAGGCCAGTATGCGTTTTCCCATCTCTCCGTGCAGGAAAGCCCTGACCCGTTCCAGATCTACCGCCTCGGCCTGTTCGGCGGTGAGGAAGCCCTCCTTCACCAGGCGGGTAAGCTCGCCCTGTGGATCCTCTGCCGCCCTCGCGTAATCCGCGAATTCCATGAACTCGTGCAGAGCAATGCCGCGCTCCGCCGGAGTCATTCCCAGCTCGCCCATCCACGCCGGACGGGAAAGGGTCACCTCACGGCTGCCTCCCTGTCCCGCGGCCACCTTGGAGGCAGCTACCTTTACCGGAAGGCCCAGAGCCGAGCGATAGGGATACTCGTATTCTATCTGTGCCTTCATCCGCCGGTACATAGCGCTGTCCGGCGGGCAGGGCTCTTCCGCGAAGGCCTGCGGCTCCTGCGGGGCAGCCTCCTCGTATTCTTCCAGAGTTATGCGCCAGGGAGTAAAGTCTTCCCTGCACACGATCTCCTGAGAAGCTCCCGCGCACTGCCGCAGCCAGGCTCCGTTCGGATGGCGCAGAGCGCAGAGCATGAGCCATTCCGCGGCATTTCTCGCCTTCCTCACCGTATGGGGGCTTACGCCGTTTTCCGTAATCCCCGCGGCAAGCCGCTCCGGCAATTTGTCAATATGCTCTCCCGAGCCTGTCAGGATAAGCTTCTCCTGGGCTCTGGTCATGGCCACATACATCACCCGCAGTTCTTCGGCACCGTCAGCCCTGGCCGTTTCCAGGGCAATGGCCTCCCTGGCGGTGGTCGTGAACCTTGCAGAGCGCCGGGGATCCTTCAGCTTGATCCCCAGCCCCAATTCGGGGTGCAGCAGCACGTCCGCCGTCTGATCCGTCACAAAATTTCTTCCGCAGCCCGCAACAATGCAAATCGGGAACTGCAGCCCCTTGGAACGGTGGATGCTCATCACGGAGACCGCGTTTCTGCCTTCTTTCTGGGTCTCCGCCTGCTGCAGATCGGAATCGTTCCTCTTCAGTCTGTCCAAAAACCGTACAAAGCCGGAGGTCCCGTGATAGCCTGAATGCTCATACTCCCTGGCATATTCCTGCAGCAGCCGCAGGTTCTGCAGGCGTTCCTCCCCATTTTCCATGGCCAGCACCATATCGGGATATCCTGTCTGCTGATACAGCATCGTGAGAAAACTGTCGGCTGTCATGGTGGCGGCCAGGCTCCGCAGGCGTTCTATCTCCCTGAGAAAATCCATGTATCTGGGGTCATTCTCCGCCGCGGCCCGCAGGGAAAGGTACACCGGCACCTTTTTGTCTTCCATGCGCAGCCGTGCACAGTCATCGGCGGAAAATCCGTAGATAGGGCTCATGAGAGCCGCCAGCAGGGGAATGTCCTGATTGGGATTGTCAATGACCTGCAGAAGGGAAATCATCACGGCGATCTCAGGCGCGGCAAAGAAGCCCCCCGCCGAAGCGGCACGGGCAGGGATTCCCATTTCTTGAAGCTCCTTTGCGTAGGCGTGGGCATATTTGTTGGCGCTGCGCAGCAGAATGCAGAAATCCCCGTAACAGACGGGTCTTTCCTTGCCGCCCTCGGTAACGGTGAATTCAGAGCTCACCATTTCTCTGATTCGCTTTGCGATCCACCGGCCCTCCGCCGTTTCCGCCGGAACTCCGGCAGGCCTCCGCAGAAAGGCAAGCTCTGTTTCACAGCCTTCCTTTTCCGGATAGTCCGCCCCGCACACCAGCCTTTCCTCGCCGGTGTAATCCACGTCACCTGCCGCCCGGGACATGAGCTGAGAGAAAATAAAATTCACGGAATCTGTCACCGTCCGCCGGGAACGGAAATTCCTGTCCAGCACAAGATAGGCGGGATACCGGTCCAGCGCCCTGTCATATTTTTCAAAGGACCTGCGGCGCCGCTGGAAAATTTCCGGCATGGCGCGTCGGAAGCCGTAAATGCTCTGCTTTACATCTCCCACCATAAAGAGATTTTTCGAATTTTGGGAAACGGCGTGAAACAGAGCGTCCTGCACCTCGTTGATGTCCTGATACTCGTCTATCATGATCTCATCGAATCTGGCGCCGACCTCTTCCGCCGCTGGGGTGCGCTTCCCGTCCGCGGTGAGGAACAGGCGTATGGCAAAATGCTCCAGATCGCTGTAATCCAGGAAATTCATTTCCCGCTTTTTCTCATCGTACCGCCTGGAAAAGTCAAGGGTCAGCTCCGCAAGGCTCCTGACAAGCGGCCCGGCGGCCTTCAACTCCTCCGCACATTGCCCGCGGCTGGCAAAAAGGTATTTGGAAAGCTCTTCAATCCCCTTTTTTGTCTCCTGCCGCATGGTTTCAAGCTTCTGGAACAGCGGGTCGTCTTTTCCGCCGGTCACCCTGCCTCTGCGGCAGAAGGAAAAGGCCTTTACCGCCTCCGCCGCGCCGTCCCAATCGCCGTTGCCGACAAGCTCCCCGAGCTCCAGGAAATTGTCCCGATCCTCCGCAAACGCGTGGGAAAAAGCATCCATCAGTTTTGTGTCACTTTCCGCTTCCCGGATCCCCTGGCTGCAGATGTCCGCGCAATGCTCCGCGGTCTCTCCGGCGTATTCCAATATCACCCTTTCCCACAGAGAAACATCCCCGCGGAAATAAAGCTCCACCTTTTTCTGGAGCCATTGCTCCGGGAAAGGGTGAGATTGCATGAACTGATAAAGGGAAAGGATCATTTCCATCAGCCGCCGGTCGTCCCGCTCTCCCGCGAAGGCGTCGGCCAGCTCGGTGACGGTCCCCTGCTCGAAGGCATGGGAAAGGGCCTCGTTCAGCGCGGCCGAGGTCAGTTCCTCTTCCTGCTTGTCCGACAGGATCTTGAAATCGGGGGAAAGGTCCAGAAGGTGGAAAAACTCCCGGACCATCTCGGCACAGAAGCTGTCCACCGTTCCGATATGGGCCTGAGAAAGCAGCAGGCTCTGCCTTCGGAGAAGGGGGTCAAAGGGCGATTTCCTCTGCAAGGCAAAAAGCTCGCTTTCCAGCCTTGCCCGCATTTCTCCCGCTGCCGCTTTCGTAAATGTAACGATCAGCAGCCTGTCGGCGTCTGTAGGGTGCTCCGGATCCGTCAGCCTTTCAATGGCCCGCTGCACCAGCACCGCTGTTTTTCCGGAGCCTGCCGCCGCCGCCACAAGCAGCGTTCCCCGCCTGGCGTCTATGGCGTCCCTTTGGCTTTCCGTCCATCTCTTTTTATCCATCTGTTCTCACTTCCCCTGCAAGTTCACTCTTTTGACCTCATTCTATCCAGGACTTCCGGCGGGTCCGCGCGGTCCCGTACCGTATCCTTATCTCCTTTTTCCCTGCCGCACACAGGCCCGTAGGGGCAGAATTTGCAGGAATTCCTGTTCACCATAGCCGGGGAAGCCTCCACCGTTCCGGCGGTAAGCTTCTGTCCCATGGTGGCTATGAGCCGTTTGGAATACTCCAGCACCTCTTTGAGCTGAGCCTCACCCAGCACAGAACTGAACCGGCCCCGGGTGCCGTCCTTATTTAAGGAAGCAGGAATAAACCTGCCCTTTGCGCCGGCCTCCATGGCACGGATGATCTCCTCATTATCCAACACCAGGCCGCTCATTTTGAGTTCCTTGTCAGCCTGATTCTTTATTTCCGCATCATCCGCTCCCCGGTCCGCTGAAACAGAAGGCTCGGCGGCAGGCATGTAAAGGATCCCCGCGGGGATCTCCCGTCCGCTTTCGGCCAGAGCGGCCAGATAGACCAGCATCTGCATGTTGAGGCCGTAAAGCACATCCACGAGCCGGAAAAGCTTTTTGCCCGTCTTGTAATCGATCACCCGCACGTATTCCCGGCCCCCCAGGGTTACCACGTCAGCCCTGTCGATCGTGCCGCCCACGGTAACGGTGCCGCTGCCAGTCTCCACCTTCAGCGGCGGGAAATCTCCCTCCCCAAGGCGCAGCTCGAAATATTTCGGGGAAAACCTGCTTTGGGCCAGCTCCTCCCGCACATGAAGAATGAGCTTGCAGGCCGATCTGGCCATGCGGTCGAGCCGGTATTTTTCCCGGCTGCTCAAAAGCTCCTGTCCGCCCATGTTTTCCCGGGCGTATTCCTCAATGAGGCCGCGCACCTGCTCCAAAAGCGCTTCCTCCGGGAGTTCTTCCGGCAGCTCCCTCTCTTCCCGGAATACCCGTTCGAAAATAAAGTGCATCAGCGTGCCGTACTGCAGCACGTCCACCTCGGCAGGGCGACGCTCCTTTGCGCTCAGACCGTACTGGCAGAAATACCGGAACGGGCAGCTGTAAAAGGTCTCTATCTGACTGGGAGAAAGGAACATATCCGTTCCGAAAAACCGCCTGGCAAGCTCCGGATCCTCCAATTTCACAGGCTGCCGCCCGGAAGCCCGTTCCAAAGCCCGAAGCCTGCCCTGATACGTCCCGTCTTCCCGGAATAGCATCCTCAGTGCCTCTGCCTCCCCCGTGTTTTCGGAAAACCTTGCGGCCATTCTGGAAAAAGCCGCTTCCTTTGAATTGGCAAAATACTCGTCCGGCAGGTCCTTCAAAAGCCTGAGAGAAGGAAAGACCTCACGCACGGCGGTGATCAGCTCACCGGGCTCCTTTTCCTCGCCGCCCACGATCCTGGACCAGGAAAAGAAGATCCGCTCGGAAGCGCCGCAGGCCACGGAATAAGCGAGGTAACGCTCCTCCAGCGTTTTTTGCTCCAGGGGATCTCCCAAAGGCAGGTCCATGGCGATCAGTTCTCTTCGCTCCGCGTCTGAAAACACACCGGAGGATTTTGGGATCAGCGGGAAATCCCCCTGGGAGCAGCCGATAAGGAACACGGCCTTGGGAGAAGACTGTCTCACCTGCTCGGCGGTGCCGAATATGACCTCGTCCAAAGTCTGGGGAATCTCCGAAACGTCCTCCGCTGCCACGACCTCCCGCAGAAGCCGGTAATACCGATCCCGACTTACCTTCCTGCTTCCGAGAATGCTGTGGAACTGGTCCAGAAGCTCCATCAACAGCTCCCAGACACGAAGCTGCTTCTGAGCAAGGCCCGCCTCTCCCGCGTCTTCCAGAGCAAGACAGTAAGCGGGCAGCGTGGTTTCCAGGTCGTAATCTGTCAGCAGATCGAAAAGCGCCTGAGAGATCCCGGCGCCGGTGGCGTCCTTCACCCGAAGGGCAAATTTCTGCAGCGGATCGATCAGCCGCTTGCGCAGCTCATTAAGGCGATGAAGCTCTTCCTTGTCTTCCTCCGTCATTTCCCGTCCAAAGCCTCTGGGATGGCGCACAAATTCCTCGCGCCAGCGGGCGCCGTCTATCTTCCAGAGAAAGGCGTAATTTTCCAGGTCCGAAATTTCCTCCGGCGTAAAACCCGAAAGCCCCGTCTTCAGCATTTCCAACAGGTCCTCCGTGCGAAGTCCGGAGATCACCGCCTCGAAGGCCCCCAGAGCAAAACGCATCACAGGTTCTGCGTCAACGCGCATGGGCTGGGAAACAAAGCAGGGGATGTCCCGCTTTCGCAGGGCAACATCCAGGCTGCCGTAATAGTGCTCTGCATTGCGGCAGATAATGGAAAAATCACGGTATCTGTAACCCTTTTCCTCCGTCAGTCTTCGGATGGTGGCGGCTACGAATTCCGCTTCCTCATATACGTCTCTGGCCTCGAAAATCTCTACCCCCTGATGATCCGGGGCGTCCAAAAGCTCTCCGGCGCAAAAGAGCTGGGCCTCCAAAAGCTTCAGGTTTTCATTTTGAAATCTGGGCGCGCCTGTAAGCAGCACCGGTGGGAGCACCTTTGTCCCGGCTTCCTCCGCCGCCCTGGTAAGCCTTTGGCGCGTGCGCTCCACCAGCGCGAAAAGCCCGGTCTCTCCCTGGCTGGTCCCGTCTGTACAAAGGGAAACAAAAACCCTTTCGGCCCGCCGCAGGATCTGGGTCAGCACCGCTGTCTCCTGCACGGTAAAGCCCTCAAAGGAATCCACCGCCACAGTGCAGCCCCGAAAGAAGCTGCTGGTCAGCAAGGCGTCGGCAAGCCTTGTCAGGTCGTCTCTGGAATCCAGATAAGACGCGGAAACCAACGCTTCAAAGGCCCCGTACAAAAGAGCGATCTCGGAAAGCTTTTTTCCAAGCCCCGTGTCGCTCAGCAGCCTGGCGGTCCGGCTGAGCTGCTCCGGCGAAACGGCGCACATTTTCATCTCGTTTACCGCCGTCAGCATCAGGTCGGTGACCCTTCCGTTCTGGGCCGCGGACCGATATACCTCCAGCCTGTCCTCGCAGGCTGCCAGTGCGGAGGCCATCAGCACCCGGCGGCCACCGTCGCTGAGCCTTCGTCCCGCGATGCCGCCCTCCCTGCGGAACACCGTTTCCGCAAGCCTCGTGAAGCTGTAAACCTGGATGAGGCTTGCCTTTTCCGGCCCACACAATTCCAGGATTGCCTTCTCCGTCTCAAAGGAATACTGCTCCGGCACCAGCATGATAAGGCCGGTTTCTCCGGCCTTTGCCTTTTCCACCAGCATGCGGCGAAGATATTCTGTTTTTCCGCTTCCGGCACGGCCAAGTACAAATTGAAGCAATGGTCTTCCTCCTTACCCAGTCCGGCGATCTCACTGAAGCTTCAGTCTTTCCCTTACCTTCTCCGGCCCTTCCCTGCTCTCCCCGAGCTCAGGCCAGGCGTTGAGCCCATCCCCTTCCCTCCGCGGGATTACGTGAATGTGAAAATGCAGCACGCTCTGCTGGGCGCTTTTTCCGCTGGCGTTTAAGATGTTGACGCCGCTGTAGCCGCATTTCTCCACATAATGGTCCGATATCAGCTTTACCGTTTCCATCATGTGGGAAAGGGTCTCTCCGTCGCAGTCTAATAGAGACTCTGCATGGCGCTTGGGAACGACCAGCGTATGTCCCGGCGCGTCTCCGGCAATATCCAGAAAAGCCAGGGTGTATTCGTCTTCATAGATCTTATAACAGGGCGCTTCCCCCTTGGCGATCCGGCAGAATACGCAGTCCTCCTGATTCTCGGTCTTCTTGTCCTCTCCGGCAGTTCCTTCCAGAGCTATGGGTTCCAGCAGTCCTGCGTTTTCCTCCGTATGCCTCAGCTCCTCGGATTTAAGCCGGGGAATGAACCGGGGCGCCAGCTTTCCTCTTCCCCTTCCCATAATGTAAACCATGCCGATCAAAGAAAATACGACTGCGCCGATAAAGTTCACGAAGAGGTCGTTCATGGTGTCTTTTAACCCAATGTCGAGGTAAGCCGGCCACTTCTGCCCGTTTACCACAACGCTCTCTATGGCCACCTGTATGGGAGAATTCTTTCCCTCTGGGTGAAGGCTTACAGTGGAGATGGCGGACACCCAGGTATCCTTCTGCATATCCGTATGGAAAACCGTGTCCATGCCGTATTCAAAAAACTCCCACAGCACACCGACAGTCATGGAAAAGCAAAAGGCCACAAGAGCCACAAAAGCCGGAGAAAGCCGAACCTTGAACTTGCGGGACCGGTTCAGAATATCCACCATGGCGATCCCGATAGCCGCCATCAGAAAGCCGTTTATGGTGTGCAGCATCGTGTCCCAGAAGGGGAAGATCAGGTAGTATTCCTGTATTTCTCCCAGGATCTCTGCCGCGAAGATAAACAAAAGGATGATGACCTCCAGCGTGTTGGGCACGTCCACGTGGAGCCGGCGCTCTACAAAGCTGGGGATCATAAACAGCGTGAGCGTCAACCCGCAGAGAAAAACATCGTAGTATTTGCCGTTGAAAAGCTGCAGCAGCATAACCGCCACCACCAGCACCCGCAAAACAAGATACGTCACAGCCATTCCCGGATGCGCCTTTATCTCCTGCTTTGTCTTTTCCCAGCGCTGTACCTGCTGGAGCTTCTTTTCTTCCCTTGTCAGCCTTTTCTTTTTCATCTTTTCAATTCCCTTACCCTTTCAGTCGTTCTTTTGGGGACCTCTGAAATTATACACCAAACGGATGGACAAAAAAAGGGCGGCGGGAAATTTTTCCGCCGTCCTTTGAAGCTCAATTCTTCAGACTCTGCATCGGAGCAGGTATCTTGCCGCCCCGGTGGATAAACTCCGCCGGTGAGGAGGGATTTACCGCCATGATCGGGCCGTTGCCCAGCAGTCCTCCGAAGTCCAGCTCTTCGCCTGCCTTTTTTCCAACCGCCGGGATCACACGGACAGCGGTGGTCTTGGAGTTCACCATGCCGATGGCCGCCTCGTCGGCAATGATCCCCGAAATGATCTCCGGCGTGGTGTCGCCCGGGATTGCGATCATATCAAGCCCCACGGAGCACACGGCGGTCATGGCCTCAAGCTTTGTCAGAGTCAGGCACCCGCTGCGGGCCGCCGCGATCATTCCGGCGTCCTCCGTCACGGGGATAAAGGCTCCCGAAAGGCCGCCGACGCTGGAGGAAGCCATCACGCCTCCTTTTTTGACCGCATCGTTGAGCAGAGCCAGCGCCGCGGTGGTACCATGGGCGCCGCACTGCTCCAGCCCCATGCCCTCAAGGATATAGGCTACGCTGTCTCCGATTGCCGGTGTAGGTGCCAGAGAAAGATCCACGATGCCAAAGGGCACGCACAGCCTCCGGGAGGCCTCCTGTGCCACCAGCTGGCCCATACGGGTGATCTTGAACGCGGTGCGCTTGATCAGTTCAGCGATCTCATCCACCCTGCAGCCGCCACCCGACTTTTTGATGGCCGCCCGCACCACGCCCGGGCCGGAAACCCCTACGTTTATCACACAGTCAGGCTCTCCCACGCCGTGAAAGGCACCGGCCATAAAGGGATTGTCCTCTGGGGCGTTGCAGAACACCACCAGCTTGGCGGCGCCGATACACTCCCGGTCAGCAGTGCGCTCCGCCGTCTCCTTGATGACCCGGCCCATTTTTTCCACAGCGTCCATATTGATGCCGGCCTTCGTGGAGCCCACGTTCACAGAGGAACAGACAAGCTCCGTCTCGGAAAGCGCCTCGGGAATGCTCTCTATCAGGGCATAGTCGCCGGGACCGAAGCCTTTTTGCACCAGGGCCGAATAGCCGCCGATAAAATTGACTCCCACCGTGTGGGCGGCCTTATCCAGCGCCTTTGCGAAGCGCAGCGGAGAAGCTCCCGGACACGCCCCGGAGATCAAAGCGATGGGCGTTACGGAAATGCGCTTGTTGATAATGGGGATCCCGTACTGTTTGCTGATGTCCTCCCCGGTCTTTACCAGGTTTTCCGCGTATCTGCACACCTTGTCATACACTCTGCCCGCGGCGGCCTCAGGATCGGGACCAGCACAGTCCAGCAGGGAAATGCCCATGGTGATGGTGCGCACGTCCAGATCCTCGTTGTCGATCATATTGATCGTTTCCAGAATTTCGTTGGTATTCAAAATAATCCCTCTTCCCGGCAGCGGATCCGCTGATTTCAGATTTTGTGCATGGAGTTAAAGATATCCTCATGCATGATATGGATCTTGAGATTCAGGCTTTTACCCAAAGCATCGAACTGATCCGCCAGTTCCGCCACATCGGCGGTGGAATGAGAAATATCCGCCATCATGACCATCACGAACATGTCCTGAAGTATTGATTGGGTCACTTCCAGCACGTTTACACCCTTTTCGGCGCACACGCCGGAAACCTTGGAAAGAATTCCCACCATGTCTTTTCCAATCACAGTAATAACTGCCTTTTCCATCTTTTCCATACCGAAGCTCCTTCCGATCCCGGCAAGCCGATTCCAGCAGGCCGGAAATATCCTGTTCATTATAGGGTCTTTCCAGTATTCTTGTCAAGAAGCAGCGGGCATTTCCGATCTCAGCCCCATTCCCGCCGTGAAGGGCCCTTTCTTATTTGCGATACAGCTTTCGGAAAGAAAGGGAAATAGCAAACAGCTTTTCATATCCGCTCCCGACCCGGGCATAGTAATACCGTGTCATCAAAAAAGGAGGTTCACCAGTATGGAAAAAATCAAGGTCGTGCAGTATGGCTGCGGCAAAATGGCGAAGTACACCCTGCGTTATCTTTATGAAAAGGGCGCGCAGATCGTAGGGGCCATTGACATTAACCCCGAGGTTGTCGGCATGGATGTCGGAGACTATGCGGGACTGCCGGTAAAAACCGGCGTTATCATCTCCAATGATGTCGACAAGGTGCTTGACGAGTGCGATGCCGATGTGGCCATCGTCACCCTGTTCAGCTTCATAAACGATATTTACGGGCATGTGGAAAAATGCGTGAGCCGCGGCATCAACGTGATCACCACCTGTGAGGAAGCAATTTACCCATGGACCACCAGCGCCGCTCAGATCAACCGGCTGGACGCTCTGGCGAAGGAAAATGGCTGCACTATTACCGGCTCCGGCATGCAGGATATTTTCTGGATCAACATGGTGGCCATGGCCGCCGCCGGCTGTCACAAAATCGAAAAGATAAAGGGCGCGTACAGCTATAACGTTGAAGAATACGGTCTGGCACTGGCTAAGGCTCACGGCTGTGACCTGACTCCCGAGGAATTTGAGAAAGAGATCGCTCACCCGGAACAGTTCGAACCCTCCTATGCCTGGAACGCCTCCGAGGCCATCTGCAATAAGCTTGGGCTCACTGTCAGATCCATTGAGCAGAAGCACGTGCCCTGCATCATCGACAGGGACGTCTATTCCGAAACCCTGGGCAAGACCATTCAGGCGGGAAGATGTATCGGCATGTCCGCCGTCGTCACCGTTGAGACTCTGCAGGGGATCACTGTCAAAGAGGAAACCATCGGAAAGGTATACGGGCCCGATGACGGCGATCAGTGCGACTGGTGGATCACCGGCGAGCCCAACACCGAGTACCATGTGGTAAAGCCCGCCACTGTGGAACACACCTGCGCTACCGTAATTAACCGGATCCCCTCTCTGCTGACCGCCCCCGCCGGCTACGTTACCGCCGACCAGCTTGATCCCGTGGAATATCTCAGCTATCCCATGGAATATTCCCTGTAATTCCCGAATTTCAAATGAAAAGAGGCCTTTGAAGTGAAATATCCTTCGGATGTGAAATAGTGATCTGCGATCATTGTGAAACTTTCCGCTTATGCGGAAAGTGAAATAAAACAAATCCACCCACGCCCGCAGGGCATTTCACACGCCGCAGGCGTATATCACTTGCAACGCAAATTTCACAAATCCCAGAAGGGATTAATGTTGAAAAGAAACAGCCTTTGTCCGATAGACAAAGGCTGTTTCTTTTCTGTAATAGCGAAACACTATAGATATTTATTAATTTTATTAATTGCATTGATATACTTGGAAAATACGCTGTGGATTACTTCAATCTCTTTATCGTCAAAAACATCATTATGTTCTATCAACCAATTATCACAGGGACCCGTTACTATGCTTCTAAAAATTGTATGATAGCTAACATTAAACATTTCTGGTGATTTTAAATACTGATCATAATCATCTGATGACCACTCAGTGGGTTGGTAGTTGCTTCGAATAGATGTATAGTATCCGAGCATAAAACATTCAGGGTGTATATGTGTAAATTTAATTCCCGCTAAAAGCAACTCCAATATAATCTTTTCATCTGTACCTAAAAGATGTTTTTGGGATTCAATTTCTGACAAACACTCTAAATCAAAAGCTTGATATCTGATAGCATCAAATGTGGCAGGAAGCATTTTTTCTTTCTCCCTAAAGAAGCGGCTAAACTCCACAAAATAGGGTGTTGCCTTAATTTGCTCAACAACATCAAAACTTGAATATTTATCAAGAAAACCCACATCAGCTTGCTCTGCCATGGGTGCAAAGTTAAAGCGCATAGAAAGGTCTTCATCTGATAACACCAAGCTAATAGGATCAACAATAATGTACATGATAATTACCATGCAGACGGTCTGAATCAAAAAGTCAGTAAATAATTTTGTTTCATTTTCCTTATTAAATGCGCCTTGAAATGAGAGTACTTTTCGCAATACATAAAATGTATCAAAGCCTTGCTTATGAACGGTTTTGTGAATTTGCTTTGTGATATTTTCATAGGTCGCAAAAAAACCGGGAATTGCAACCTTTACATCAGAATAGAAAGCATCAATTTCTGATAGATGCTGAAGCACTTTCTTATTCAAAGGAAAGTATTGTTTTTTGTTCCACTCAATTAGTGCAGGTTTTCCCTTGTTCGCAATATAAAGCATATTGTTGCATGTCTCAGAAGCCTGTCTAACTGAGTAAAATGCGCAATCAAAGTAGCCTTCTTCGTAAAGAAAAATTGAATTTTTGAGAAGTCTTACTGCCTCAGAGAGAAACGAATTACAAAAGAGCCGATCTGCTTGCCCTACTGTCATCATGTCCAATCGATTAAGAGCATCCATAATTTCTTCATGCTGAGGTATAGTGACTCTATTTTGAGGTTGGTCATTTTCCAATTCAACGCCTTGGAGTTTTTCTTCATTCATTTGAATACCTCTACCCGTCAATTTCTATACATGATTCAAATTGTTACTTTAGGTGCGTCCTCCCCAAAGATAACTTAATCAATAGCATCTTAAACTCTGGTGCAATCCATGAAGCAAACTCGCAAGCAATCATCGGATGAGCAAATGTTCCTCCAGCTTTACCTTGCTTAGAAACAATGCCGATTGCCTTTGTCCGGTCGATCCACAGCTTTGGCGTCAAAGTAAATGAAGCAGCTTTCTTTTTCTCCAAAAGTTCTGTATAGCCATCCTCACTGTAATCAGGATTATTTTCCTGTTCCCACAGGTTGAGAAAGGCCAAGGTGTTTCCGCTTCGTAGCCAACTCTGAATCACATATCCCGGAGCATCCTCACTGTGTGCACGAGCAATCTCGGTAAGAGAAATGTAACTCTCATCTTGCTTCTTGTCCTGTGATGCCGAATTCTTTCTCCGTGCAACACTTTCTAACACCTCACTCTTGCTCTTGCCATATCCGGCGAGAGCGGAGAGTGTATATTCAGCAATATCATTTTCCTTTGCAATTCGTAGTATAATTCGATCTCGTTCCTCGCAGGTAATATTATCCACTGCCACGAGGTGTTCCAGCAAATTTCCAATTCCAGCTAAATCTATCATGCTGATTCTCTTTGCCACACGCATCACCTCTTGAGGCTATTGTAGCATAACTTGTAGAAATATGAAAGATAAATCAAACCTGAATCATAGTAGGGGAAACATAGCGTGTGTCTTTCCTCGGGGTTCCTTCCTTGTCATAGTCAACATTGCAACGGGCGGACTTCTCAAACTGTGCATCCATGAACTTCTCTAACCCAATAATAGCTATGTATTTACCATTAGAAAGAAGATGGTCTACCGCAGCTCGAGTCCATTTCGCCTTTCCAGTCGGAGAAGGTATTTGTTTTGTGTAAAGCATATCCACTACCTTTCCCAAACTTGCTCCAGCCATATAGAAATCGAAAATCATACAGACAATATTTGCTTCATTCTTGCTGATTTCAAGCGTTCCGCTATTGGTCAAAGTAAAACCATATGGTATTCTCATGTTTTATTCCTCCTGAAAAATAAGAATTCCTATGCCTCCACCTCGTCTGGGAGATGAAACATAGGAATATAGAATATTTTGTTTTCTTTTGCACTGTCATTCCGCACAATCAGTAAGACAAATTTGTGTGCTTCTCCGTCACAAACGACAAAACCCGTGTATAACTTAAGTTATACACGGGTTTTGTCTAATATGGTGCGCCTGAAGGGACTCGAACCCACACGCGTTACCGCACGAGAACCTAAATCTCGCATGTCTGCCAATTCCATCACAGGCGCACAGTGACGAACAGGATAATTATAAAGGATTGGTGAACATTCTGCAAGGAGAATTTTGGCAACCGGCTCCTGTCTCGTCATTTTGCATTTGGCATTGACAACCGCAGCAGAAGGAACCTATAATTGAAGCAAACAGGAAAGGCAAGGTGACTGGACTATGGCAAAGATCGTATCAGAGATCTCAAAGGAATTGACGGATCGTATCATTCCCTTCTGGAAAGGGCTCAGGGACGATGAAAACGGCGGATATACCGGTCTTGTGAACTACGATCTGTCCCGGGATCCGCTGGCTGAACGCGGCTGCATCCTGAACAGCCGGATCCTGTGGTTTTTCTCCGAGGCTTACCTGCTGTTAAAAGACCCCTCCCTGCTGGATGAGGCGCATCACGCTTTCCAAATGCTCTGCAGAATGATCGACAAGGAAAACGGGGGCGTGTATTGGTCCATGAACGCTGACGGCTCCGTGTTCGACGGGACAAAACACACCTACAACCAGGGCTTTGCCGTATATGCGCTTTCGGCCTATTCTCGAGCCTCAGGCTTACAGGAGCCTCTGGACATGGCCCGCGGCCTCTTCGAGTTGATCGAGGAAAAATGCTTTGACGGAAACGGGTATCTCGAAGCCTTTACCGCAAACTGGCGGCCTGCCGGAAACGAAAAGCTCAGCGAAAACGGAGTGGAAGCCGGACGCACCATGAACACGCTGCTCCACATTCTGGAAGGATATACCGGCCTTTATGAAGCCGGACATGACGAGCAGGTGCGCGAAAAACTTATTTGGATCATGAAGACCTGGGCCGAAAAGATCTATGATCCCGCCCGCCGCCGGCAGGAGGTGTTCTTCGATCTTGATTACAACACGCTGATCGATCTGCACAGCTTCGGCCACGACATTGAGACCTCCTGGCTCATGGATCACACGCTGGACGTGATCGGAGAGGAAGCGCTTACCGCAAAGCTCCGTCCCATGCTGCTGAGCATGGCGGAGCACACCCTTCAGGCCGCCTATACAGAGGGCAACGGCTTTGCCAATGAGAGCGAAAACGGGAAGGTGGACGCCACCAGGGTATGGTGGGTGCAGGCGGAGGCCTTGCTGGGCTTCCTGAACGCCTATGAGCATACCGGAGAGCCGCGCTATCTGGACGCCGTCCGCTCCCAGTGGGAGTATATCAGGGAAAGGATGATCGACCCACGGGATGGCTCGGAGTGGTTCTGGTCCGTAAAGGAGGATGGCACGCCCATTGAAAAGCCCATTGTGGAGCCCTGGAAATGCCCTTATCACAACGGCAGAATGTGCTTTGAGGTGATAAAGCGCAGTCAGGCATTTCCGGATTCGATTTAAAATACTGATCCAAAAACCATATTCATTTCAAGGAGTGAAGGCTATGAAGTATCAGGAAATCACCGCCCGTTATGAAGCTCTCATCGCAAAGCACAACAAGGTGGACGAAAGCCACCATAACGGCATCTATGAGCGCTGGGAAAATCCGGTGCTGACCCGGGAACACGTGCCGCCCTTCTGGGTCTATGATCCGAACCCGGAAACAAACCCCTACATGATGCAGCGGCTGGGCATCAACGCCGCCTTTAACAGCGGCGCTATCCTGCTGGACGGGAAATACACCCTGGTGGCCCGCATGGAGGGCGCGGACCGGAAATCCTTCTTTGCCGTGGCCCAAAGCGACAGCCCCACCGAGGGCTTCCGCTTCTGGGACGAACCCGTGGTCCTTCCCGATACCTGTCCGGAAGAGACAAACGTGTACGACATGCGCCTGACTCAGCATGAGGACGGCTGGATCTACGGCGTGTTCTGCTCGGAAAGCAAGGATACCTTTTCTAACGATCTGTCCGCCGCCGTGGCCGCCGCGGGCATTGTGCGCACCAAGGATCTGAAAACCTGGGAGCGCCTGCCGAACCTTGTGACAAAGCGTTCTCCCCAGCAGCGCAACGTGGTGCTCCACCCGGAATTTGTGGACGGGAAATATGCTTTCTACACCCGGCCCATGGACGATTTCATCGAGACCGGCAGCGGCGGAGGCATCGGCTTTGGCCTGTGCGATGATATCACCCACGCGGTCATCGACGAGGAGCGCATGACCTCCATCCGGCGGTATCACACCATCACCGAAAGCAAGAACGGCGCGGGCGCTGTACCCATCAAGACGGAAAAGGGCTGGATCCATATCGCCCACGGCGTGCGCAACACGGCGGCGGGGCTCCGGTATGTGGTTTACGCCTTTTCCACCGCCCTGGACGATCCGGCGAAGGTGATCGCCGAGCCCGGCGGATTTCTCATTGCCCCATACGGCGGCGAGCGAGTGGGCGATGTGAGCAACGTGGTATTTACAAACGGCGCCATTGCCGCTCCCGACGGCAAAATATATATTTATTACGCTTCCAGCGACACCCGCCTGCATGTGGCCTCCACAGATCTTGACAGGCTTACCGATTACGTGTTCAACACCCCTCGGGACCCCTACCGCAGCGCGGACTGCGTGCGCCAGAGAGTTGATTTTATCCGCAGGAACCTTGAGTACCTCGGAAAATAAGCATATCATTTCGCAGCCGCCTGCAATTTTTGCAGGCGGCTTTTTGCCGTACTGTTTTCCTTTTCGGCATTCTTCTTTTCCTGCCTTGACACTCCGGAAAACAGAAGGGTATAATATCCGCAGAAAGCTATGTTTCAATGAATACAAATAACTCATTTGGGAGGCGCTTTCATGGAAAAAATAAAGCTTGGGATCATCGGGACCGGCAATATGGGAAGCGGGCACATTGAAAACATCCTGGCGGGCAAAACGCCGGAAATTGAGCTTGCAGCTGTGGCGGACCGCCGGGAAGAGCGGCGGGCCTGGGCAAAAAGCCGTGTGCCCCATGGCGTTCCGATTTTTACCGAAGGGACGGAGCTGATCGAAAGCGGGCTTTGCCAGGCCGTGCTGATCGCCACGCCCCACTACCAGCATCCCGTTCTGGCCAAAGAGGCTTTCGAGGCCGGGCTCCACGTCATGTGTGAAAAGCCCGCCGGCGTTTACACCAAGGCAGTGAAGGAAATGAACCGCGCCGCCGACGAAAGCGGCAAGGTGTTTGCCATGATGTTCAATCAGCGCACCAACTGTCTTTACCGGAAAATGCGGGACATGATACAGGGCGGTGAGCTAGGAGAGCTCAAGCGTGTAAACTGGATCATCACCGACTGGTACCGCACCCAGATCTACTACGATTCCGGAGATTGGAGGGCCACCTGGGAAGGCGAAGGCGGCGGCGTGCTTTTGAACCAGTGCCCCCATCAGCTGGACCTGCTGCAATGGATCTGCGGCCTGCCCAAAAAGGTCCAGGCCTTCTGCCACGAAGGAAAATGGCACGACATTGAAGTGGAAGACGATGTAAGCGCTTATCTGGAATTCGAAAATGGCGCTACGGGCATTTTCGTGACCACCACCGGAGACGCTCCCGGCACCAACCGCTTTGAAGTGACCGGCACCAGGGGAAAGCTGGTCTGCGAAAACGACGTTCTCACGTTCTGGAGACTCAAAACAGATGAGCGGGAATTCTGCCGCACCTCCAAGGAAGGCTTTGCCAAGCCGGAATGGGATAAAATCAAGGTGGAGACCGATGGAGAGAATCCTCAGCATGTGGGTGTGCTCAACGCCTTTGCCGGCAACATCCTCCACGGCACTCCTCTGGTGGCGGATGGAAGAGAGGGCATCAGAGGGCTGACGCTTTCAAACGCCATGCATCTTTCCAGCTGGCTCCATCACCCGGTAGAGATCCCCTTTGACGAAGAGCTCTTCCTCAGCGAGCTCAACAAACGGCGGGAAAGCTCGAAAAAGAAAGATGTAAAGTCTATCACCTTTTCAGTTGATGGCACCTATTGACGAGGAGGGAACATCATGAAAAATCTGGCACTATCCGGATTCTCCGATGAAATATCTCCCGATTTTTCCCAGCAGCTTGAGGCCGTCAGGGAATTCGGGCTTTCCCACATTGAGCTTCGGGGCGCTGACGGCATAAATGTTTCCTCCCTGACGAGTGAAAAGCTGCGGGAGATCCGTGAAAAGCTGAACGCTTCCGATATTACCGTTTCCTCCATTGGCTCCCCCATCGGGAAGATCTCCATTGAAGACGATTTTCCAAAGCACATGGAGCTGCTGAAGAGAACGTTGGAAACCCAGAAGGAATTAAACGCCCCCTATCTTCGTATGTTCTCCTTCTATCTGCCCAAGGAAGAACCCGCTGAAAATTACCGCGGCAAGGTAATGGAACAGATCAGCGCGATGGTGGAAGAAGCCGCCAGGTGGGATTCCGTGCTGCTCCACGAAAACGAAAAGGGGATCTACGGCGACAACGCTCCCAGATGCTTAGAGCTGCAAAAGAACTTCGCGGGCCCCAATTTTAAAGCGGTATTTGACTTTGCCAATTTTGTGGAGGTAGGGCAGGACACCCTTTCGGCCTATGAGCTTCTCCACCCTTATATTGAATACGTCCACATAAAGGATGCTTTGAAAGATGAAAAGAAGATCGTTCCCGCCGGTCACGGCGACGGCCATGTAAAGGACATACTGAACGACCTGCTGCATGGCGGCTGGCGCGGCTTTCTTTCCCTGGAACCCCATCTTACGGATTTTACTGGCCTTGCCGCGCTTGAGCAGGACGCAAAACACAGGGATTCAAGGTTGGATGGAAAGGCGGCATGGAAAGTGGCGCTTGACGCGCTTTTGGAGCTGCTGAAAGATATTCCCGAAGCCAAGGAGGCCCTTTTATGAAGCCTTTAAAATGCGCGATCGTAGGCTGCGGAGGCATCGCCCAGGTGCATGGAGCTGTATTGAACGAACTGGAAACAGCCGATCTCGCCGCCTTCTGCGATATCCGGCCGGAACGGGCAAAGGCCATGGCAGAGCGCTACGGCGGCAACACATATTCCTCCTTTGAAGAACTGCTGAAAAAGGAAAAGCCCGACGTTATACACCTCTGCACTCCCCACCCCCTTCACACGCCCATGGCCCAAGCCGCGGCATCCAAGGGGATCCATGTGTTCACGGAAAAGCCCCCTGCCGTAAATGAAGAGCAGTGGAAGGCCTTTCAGGAGCTTGGCGAAAAGGTGCAGGTGGGCATCTGCTTTCAAAACCGCTACAATGCCAGCGTGGAATTTATCAAAGATCTTATCGCTTCCGAAAAATGCGGAAAGCTTCTGGGAGCAAGGGCCTTTGTCACCTGGCGCAGGGATCCTCCCTACTATACGGAAAGCGGCTGGCGCGGCAGCCTTACCACAGAAGGCGGCGGCGTGCTGATCAACCAGTCTATCCACACCATGGACCTGTTGAGCTATTTCCTGGGCCGGGCAAGCTCTGTGGACGCTTCCATGGCAAACCACCACTTAAAGAACGTTATCGAGGTGGAAGATACCTTTGAAGCAAATATCGACTTCGGAGGCCGTGCAGCTATCTTCTTTGCCACCACCGGCCACTGTGTGGATTCTCCGGTGCTGGTGGAGCTGATCTGCGAAAACTGCTTGATCCGCATGGAAGAAACGGAGGTCACCATTTCCTGGAACAACGGCGAAAAAGAACACCACTCGCTGAGCGCTCCCGGTTCCAAAAATCTCGGGAAGTCCTATTGGGGCAGCAGCCACAAGCTGTGCATCAGTGACTTTTATGAAAGCGTTCTGCAGGGCACTCCTTTCCGGAACGACATTCCCGGCGTAAAGAACACCGTGGAGCTTATGCTGGCGGCTTACCGCTCCGCCCGGCAGGGATCGGTAATAAAGCTTTCCTGATCACTTTCTTAAAACTAAAAAAGGTATCAAAGCTTCTCACAGCCTTGATACCTTTTTTATCTTTCGCTTCTCCGACTGACTGCCGGCTTATTCCAGCGCCTTTCTTATTTTCTCCGCGGCGGAAGTAAAGTCCTTTGTTTCTGTCAGAAGACGAGAGAAAAACTCTCTGATATCTGGGTCTCTCAGAATGGTAAACACCTGGCCGTTCTGGGCTCCGATCTCGAACAGCGCTTCCCGCTCTTCCCGGCTCCACCGATCCACGGTTTTCAGCTTCCTTACCACGGAATGGGTGGCCGCAAAGCTGGTACTTTCTTCCAACGCGAGGATGAGATCCTTTTTCCACAGCTCCTCCTCGCTGCTCTGCCGGTCGGCCTGTGCCCACTCATTTTCACATTGGTAATGGGCGGATTCCAGCGCTTCGTTTGTGACGGTGCGGTCAATGATGGCCTTCACCAGATTATCGAGCTCCGTGCCCTCCGAATAATCCGCGGGCGCGAAATAACGGATCCGCTTATCCCGCATCATTTTATAGACCTTTGCCTTATCCCCGGTTTCAGCACTGTAAACGCCGATGGAATGGCCCCCGTAGGAATTCACCAGCTTCATGCAGGGAATGTCTGTATCACTGTCGCCGATATAGATCATATTGCGGAAGGGAACCCGGATCTCTTCCGATTTGAAGGAATCGTTCACGGCGGGGTCGTTTCCATCCAGCACACCCTTTTCTATCCGGAACAAAAACTGGGTTTTTCCCGTGTAATTTACCACCTGTGCCGGCCAAACCGCCACACCGTAGTCGTTGTAATAAAAGGAGCTGGCATAGATCTTCTTGAAGGAGCCTGCCCTGGCAACGGAGGTACCCTCTATCATTTCCCGAAGGCCGGAAGAAATGATGTAATGCTCGATGGTGACGCCCTTTTTCTCTCCGTACTGCCGAATTCGCTCAAACCACTGCTCCACACCGGGAAAAAGCTTTACCTCAGAGCCGTATTCGGCCAGCTTTTCTTTGGTGAACACAAGCTTTCCTTCTGCCTCCTGCTTCATCAAAAGCATATAGGCAAGGTTCTGATCCATTTCATTTTTCACGGCAAGGTCATTTGACCTTTTCCAGAAGTCTTCAATGTCATAGCCCACAGCCTGAATGTAGCCCTGGGCCTGCATATCGTCCGGCGTCAGGGTCTTATCAAAGTCATAGCAGATGGCAATAACCGGCCGCTCTCCCTTTGGCTCCCGTCTGTATTCCTGATTGCTCATAAAACTTCCCCCCGACTAATTTTCGGGCTCCTGTCCCAATCCGAAATCCTCCGGCAAAAGCAGTTCCAGATCCCGCTGTTCCTCCGGAAGCTTCATATTGCGGCGGGAACAGCTGAGCACCGCTTCCTCCACCTTATTCCGCGCCATACGTCCGTTTCCGCTTACCCTGGGGTCTCCCTCAGTCTGAGCCGCCGTGAAGAACCTGAGCAGCGGCTTTTCACATGCCTCATCCAAACGGTAGCCCTTGCCTTTTACGATGCTCTTGGTAATCAACAGAAGCTCTTCTCCGGTATAATCCGGGAATTCAATAATATTGGGGAACCTGGAACGAAGACCGGAATTGGCCGTCAGGAACTCCCCCATTTCCCTGGAATACCCGGCAAGGACCACAAGAAGGTCGTCCCGGTGATCCTCCATGCCCTTCACAAGGGTATCAATGGCTTCCAGACCGAAGCTGTCGTCCTTTCCACGGTACAGGGAATAAGCCTCATCCACAAAAAGCACGCCGCCCAGAGCGGACTGTATGGCCTGCTGGGTAAAGGGCGCGGTGTGCCCCACGTATTTGCCCACCAGATCGGCCCTTGTGACCTCGACGAGCTGACCG
Organism: uncultured Acutalibacter sp.; assembly: GCA_964577585.1. Taxonomy (GTDB): domain Bacteria; phylum Bacillota; class Clostridia; order Oscillospirales; family Acutalibacteraceae; genus Acutalibacter. Next base: position 15,275 of record CAZNZS010000014.1, on the reverse strand, counting down.
CCGCGCAAAACGCCGATAGCCTTCAAATACCTGGCCACGATCCTGGCGACAGTGGTTTTTCCGGTACCGGGATTTCCGGTGAAGATCATGTGCATGGAAGGCGCTTCCGCTTTCAGCCCCTTCTCTTTTCTCATCTGCTGTATCTTGAAATTGTCCTCCAGAGAAAGAACGTATTCCTTGACCTCCTTGAGACCTACGATCTCATCCAATTCTGCTTTTACTTCCTTCACTGCCGCTTCCCTGGCGGCGTTGCCCAGACCGTCTGCCGGGCAGATGACTTCCGGCTTTCCTGCCGTCTCATACCGGACGCAAAGCCTGCCGTTTTCGGCGGCGAGCTCACCGGTAATACCCTGCAGGCCCTGCTTCAGCCTTGCTTCGCTGACAGCCTGATAAAGCAGCTCCGCTTCCCTTTCCAGAGAAGGGATCCCCTCTTCCGGCAGGAAAGACGCGACCAGCGCCGCCGGGGCCGTTTCCGAGCAAGAACAGGAAAATCCCAGCTTTTTTTCGATCCTGCCGCAAAGCTCCTTCAGAATCCTCTCGGAGATCTGCTGTAAGCTTTCCTCCGAAAAGGCCGCGGTCTCGCAGATATCGTCCAGGGAGGAAAGAAACTGCATGCCAAAAGCATCGGCCAGCTTTCCCCTGCTCTTTTCCGAAATCAAAAAGAGATATTTCCCCACTCCGGAAAGGCTGGAAATGGCGTTGGGAACAAGGGCCGTGTCGATGCTTACCAGCATTCCCTTCTGCTCCACATATCTTCCCGGAAGGGGAACCGCGCCCTCCTGAAACAGGGTGGAAACCAGAGACAAAACTGCCGGGCAGGCCCCCTCGTGTTTTTCGAACAGGAGCCCGCAGGCTCCACTTTTCAACGCGGCGTAAAGGTCCTGAAAAAACAACTTTTCAGAACCCGGATCTCCGTACCGGGAAAGGTCGATGGAAGCTGCCTTCGGGTTTTTCAAAATGCCGCGCCTCATCAGAGAAGCGGCCATGAGCTCTATCGCCCGGTGTTTTCCCGTGCCGGGCTTTCCCAAAACAGCCGCCCGGCACAGGGGCTGTTCCTCTTTCACACCGACAATAAAGGGACGCTTCATGGCGACTGTCAAAGCACTCAGAAACTCATTCTGTCCGTACAGCTTTGCTTTTGTTTCTTCCAAAGCCCCCGAAAAAGCCTGTTCCACATCCGGAACATTTCCAGCGTTTCCGGCACTTTGGCTTTCCGCGCCGTCCTCCTTCAAGCGCTGTTCCAATTTGTGAAGCTCCGCCTGGGTATCCTTCGTCAGTTGCTCGATGCTTTCCCCAAGACCTTTGGAAAAGTCCCCCTGAGCCTTTTCCAGCGATGATACAGCTTTTTCCGCTTTTTTTGCATGTTCCTCCGGGTCCCATTCCAGCGCGGGCACGCTGCCTTCCTCTTTGCTGTCCTTCTGCCCGCTGCCGCGGACATTCAGCTTTCCGCCCCGGAACATGCTGTTAAGCAGATCGTCAATATCGTTTTTCATGAAAACGTCCTTTCTCCCGATTATTTCCGGGAAGTCAGCTTTTCCAAAATCGTCAGAAGATCCCGGGCGTCCAGCTGCCCCGGAGCGGAAGCGCTGCTCCCCACGCCGAAGGTCATACAGGAGCCGAAGACGCTGCCACAAATGCGGCTGATCTTTCCCAACTCACCCATGGCCATGGTGATCACCGGGCCCAGCCTTTCAGAGACACGCAGCGTAGCGGAAAGCAACTCCAAAACATCCTCCGGGCTTTGGGGCATAACGGCAAGTTTTGGAAGGTCCGCACCCAGCGCCTTCATTCTCTCAAGTGTCTCTTCCACCTCCTTCCGGGAAGGCGTTTTAGAAAAATCGTGGTGAGAGATCACCACTCCAACGCCTTTGGTCTTTGCCACCGTTACCAGCTTACGGACACGTTCTTCCCCCGTGGAAAGCTCAATGTCCAGAAGCCCGGGACCCACCATATTTAAAAGCTTTAACAGCAGCTTTTCATATTTCTCGGGCGCAAGCGCAAGCTCGCCGCCCTGCCCCTTTGTACGTACGGTACACAGCAGGGGCTTTTCAGAGAGCTCTTCCTTCAGTACGGCCATGGCAGACTCTAAATCGCCGGAAAAATGATCGATCCGCCATTCGTAAAGGTCTGCCGGAAGCGTTTTCACTTTTCCGGCTTCGGCGGTGAGCTCCGGCAGGGTTTTCCCCGTCAGCGGAACACATATCTTTGGCCGCCCTGAGCCGAAGCGCAGGCCGCAAAGCCTTATTTCATTCACAAAAGCTCAACTCCGGATAACAGTTTGTTTATAAATTGCTCATATTCAGTATACATATCCGCCACACAAAAGTCAATTTTCTTCGGTTTATGCTGGACAAGAAAGCGCACTGAATGCTATACTGGATTCCTGATAAAAAAGCTTTTGAATTGCGGGGAGGAAACGCCATGCTGAAAAGTCAGGAAATTCGGAAGCTCGCGCCGGAAATGGACCCGCTGCGGATGGGAATGGGCTGGACCGCGGAAGATCTTGCAAAGCCGCAGGTTATCATAGAAAGCACTTACGGGCAAAGCCACCCGGGCAGCGCCCATCTGCTGGCCCTTTCTCAGGCCGCCGCCGCGGGGGCCGACAGCCTCGGGGCAAAATCGGCCCTGTATTTTGCCACGGATATGTGCGACGGCATGTCCCAGGGTCATGACGGCGGGAATTACTCCCTTGCTTCCAGAAATACCATCGCCGATCTCATTGAGATCCATGTAAACGCCACCACCTTTGACGCCGGCGTTTTTCTTTCCAGCTGCGATAAATCCGTGCCGGCCCAGCTTATGGCCATCGGGCGCGTAAACATTCCCGCCATTATGGTAACAGGCGGCGTTATGGAGGCCGGTCCTGAGCTTCTTACCCTGGAGCAGATCGGCAAATACAGCGCCATGTTCCGCCGGGGAGAGATCAGCGAGGAACAGCTCACCTATTACAAGCACCATGCCTGCCCAGGCTGCGGAGCCTGTTCCTTTATGGGAACGGCATCCACCATGCAGGTCATGGCAGAGGCTTTGGGCCTGATGCTTCCGGGAACTGCCCTGATGCCCGCAAGCTGTCCTGAGCTGCAGGAAGCCGCCAGGCGCGCCGGAGAACAGGCCGCAAGGCTTGCCGGTCTCGGCATACTGCCCCGGGACATCGTTACAAAGGAAAGCTTCGAAAACGCCATTATGGTCCACGCGGCGATCTCGGGCTCCACCAACACGCTGCTTCATCTGCCCGCCATAGCGGCGGAATTCGGGATTGATATTTCCGCAGACGATTTTGACCGCATCCACAGAGCTTCCCGGTACCTGCTGGACGTAAGGCCGGCAGGCCGCTGGCCGGCTCAGTATTTCTACTATGCCGGAGGCGTGCCCCGAATCATGGAGGAGCTTCGCCCCATCCTGCATTTGAATGCCGGAACCATTACCGGAAAAACCGTGGGTGAAAACCTCGATGAGTTGAAAAACAGCGGCTACTACGACCGCTGCGATCAATATCTCAAGGGGACCGGCCTGAAGCGGACCGATGTGATCCGCAGCTTTGACGATCCCATCGGAGAAGGCGGCGCCATCGCGGTTTTGAAGGGGAACCTGGCCCCCAAGGGCTGTGTGGTAAAGCACAGCGCCGTTCCTAAAGAGATGTACCGTGCGATCCTCCGGGCAAGGCCCTTCGACTGCGAGGAAGACGCCATTGCCGCCGTTTTGAGCCACGACATCAAACCGGGGGACGGCGTGATCATCCGGTATGAGGGGCCAAAGGGCAGCGGTATGCCGGAAATGTTCTATACCACGGAGGCCATCTCCTCCGACCCCACACTTTCCGCGTCTATCGCCCTGATCACGGACGGGCGTTTTTCGGGCGCCAGCAAGGGCCCCGCCATCGGCCATGTATCCCCTGAGGCAGCGGAGGGCGGCCCCATAGCCCTTGTGGAGGAAGGGGATCTGATCGAACTGGATATTCCCGAACGGATTCTCCGCATCTGCGGCGTGAACGGGGAAAGGCGCACGGAAGAAGAGATGAATGAAATTCTTGCCCAGCGTAAAGCAAACTGGAAGCCTCGTCCCCCCAGATATCAGACAGGCGTGCTGGGCCGCTTTACGACCTCTTATGAAAGCACGGAAAAATAAATGCTTGAAAAAAGCCGAACGAGCGATCCATTTTCAGGAAAGGAACTGACCGTATGAACGAGTATCAAGATATTTTGGAAAAAACAGGCGTGATCCCGGTGGCCGCTTTGGAGGATGCCGCCTCCGCGGCACCCCTGGCAAAAGCGCTGCAGGCAGGCGGGATCTCCGCTTTGGAGGTGACCTTCCGCACACAGGCAGCGGCAGAGTCCATCCAGCGAATCGCAAAGGGGCTTCCGGAGCTGTTTGTGTGCGCCGGAACGATCCTCACGCCGGAACAGGCCCATATTGCCGTGGAATCCGGTGCGAAGGCCATTATCTCCCCCGGCACCAACCCCCAGGTGGTGGAGTGGTGCCAAAGCCATGGCGTTCCGGTCATTCCCGGCTGCGCCACTCCCACCGAGATCGAGCAGAACCTTCGCTTCGGCCTAACTCTGGTGAAGCTTTTCCCCGCCCAGGCAGTCGGCGGTGTTCCGCTGCTCAAGGCCCTCATGGGGCCCTACGCCCAAATGCGCTTCATGCCCACCGGCGGAATATCGCCGAACAATCTGAAGGACTATCTTTCCCTGCCGAACGTTCTCGCCTGCGGCGGAAGCTGGCTGTGCTCCAAGGCCGATATCAACGCCCAAAACTGGCAGGCCATCACGGACACCGCAAGGGAATGCTCCGCGCTGGTAGCTGAGATCAGGGCAGAAGGCTGACTCTCTTTCCTATGCCGAAAACTAAAAAAGCGTACCGCCTCAGCGGCCTGCTGATAAAGAAGTAAGAAAAAACAACTTTATTGGCAGTACCACCGGGCAAGTCTGACAAAGAGCATGGCTTCATCCATACGGATGAAGCCATGCTTCTTATTTTTAATTGCTATGGAATTAACATACCTCAAATTGTGTTCCAATCCCGCCCAAGCGTCCATTGCTGTTGTGCGGAGCTGGATTTCACAGCGAACAGGCCGGTCGCCAGCGTAGAGCGGGACGAAAATTTCTGTAATCAGGTGGAGACTGCGGTATCCGTTAGGTTTGGGTGCGGCAATATAGTCTTTTTCTTTGATGAGCCGTATCCCTCCGCCGGACAGAAGAGCATCCTTCACCGCATATAGGTCATAGACATATTCGCAGATCACACACACCCCGGCCATGTCGTTCAAATGCTTCAGGATCGTCTCTGCGGTCATGGGCAGTCCCTTGGCTTTCAGATTTTGTCTAACACTTGGTGGACTTTTGATCCGGCTTGTTATCGTGCGGATAGGTGCGCGCATCCACTGGAGTTCGCACTCCCGCTTGATCAGATTTAGCCGCATCATAACAAACCGGATCGCGCTTTCCTACAGCATAAGAAGCTGCTGGTACTGATGCGCCATATGCTCTAATCCCTCTTCGTCCGGCAAATTGAACTCCATATCAATACCCATCATATTTTTCACTTAATGCGCTCCTTTTTACGCAGTCTCCGACACACCGCCGATATCGGAGCTTTGCTCAGACTTTTTGCTGGTATAGAGATAAAGAACCGCCACCAGCGCCGTGGACAGCAGATCCGCTACCGGCTGTGCCCAGGCCAGACCCGCCGCGCCCAGGACTGCCCTTAGGATAAACAGCGCCGGGATATAGATGATTCCCCGGCGACTGAGGTTGACGATCAGCGCCGCCGTGGCCGCGCCCATCGCTTGAAGGGCGTTGCTCAACACATAGAACGCACCGAACAGGAAGCTGGTAGTCAGCAGGATACGGGCGAACTGTACCGCATAGTCAAAGGCAGCCGCATCGGTGAGGAACGCGCTGACGATCCCATCAACAAAGAGATAACACACCCCGGTCATAACTGTGCTAAGTGCCAGAGAAAACACAAGGGAAAAATGCATTACCTTTTTGAAACGTTCCCACAGGTTTGCTCCCACGCAGTAGCCCAAAAGAGGCTGGATGCCCTGCCCGAAGCCAATGCAGACCATGCCAGTCATCATGGTCACTTTCATCGCTACACCAATGCCCGCCAGCGCCATGTCGCCGTAGTCCGTCATAAGGGCGTTGACAACGATTTGGCTGACGCTCATCAGCAGCGACCCCAGGGAGGCAGGAATACCAATCGCCAAAACGCCGGAACATACTCCATCGCCCAGGGCGCAGTCCTTGGGGTGAATACTGAGAATGGATCTTCCCCGCAGGAAATATAAGATATAATAGCCCGCGCCGACCACATTGCCGATCACGGTGGCAATGGCTGCGCCGGCAATGTCCCAGCCGCAGACCAGAATAAAGATTGGGTCTAAAACCACGTTCAAAAGGTTGCCTATGAGCTGGCCCATCATAGCTTTCCCGGACTGTCCCTCTGCCCGGATCACGTTGGAATAACAGTTGCCGATCAGGACAAAGGGGCCGCAGCAGCTTACGATGGTCAGGTAAGTCTTGGCGAAATCCCAGGTGTCCGGCGTGGCTCCGATCCATCCGAGAATATTCTCCATAAACAGTAGGAAAAAAGCAGACATGACAACGCCCACCACAACACAGCCCCACATACAAAAAGAGCAGGCCTTTTTGGCGTAGTCCTGCCGCCCCTGCCCCATAGCGCGGGAAATGACCGAGGTGCCGCCAATACCGAACACGGTGCCAACCGCCATAAAAATGAGAAACACCGGCGTAGCCAAAGAGACAGCGGCTACCTGGAGCGCATCATGGGTCTGGCCGATGAAAAAGGTGTCTGCCAGGTTATAGATCAGCACCATCAGCATAGCGGCCATAGCGGGCAACGCGTTTTTCATGACCGCCTGTGGAACTGGCGTATTACGAAATAGCCCTGTTGAATCTTGGTTTTTCATAAGTACCTCCTAAAATATAAGCAAGCTATCAATAGCAAGCTATTGATATATGGTAAGAAGATGCCCAACTTTCCGAGCATTTCTTATTGCAACGTATCGCAAACCTTTTTAAGCAGCGAATGGAAGATGCTCTTTTCCGTTTCGCTCAGCCCAGAGAGCAGACGTTCCTCCGCCTCTATGCGGTGCAGATCGGTTCTTTGCACCCGCTCCATTCCAGCAGGAGTGATTTTAACGATCTTAATGCGCCGATCCGCCGGATCACCGAAAGACTCCACCAGAGCTTTGCGCTCCAGCCTGGAGACGATCCCTGCTGCCGTGGACTGCGCCACATGAAGCCGCCGCTCCAGCTCCTTCAAGGTGAGTTGGCCGTCCGTGGCGGCCTTCAGCTCCAACAGCGCGCCCAGCTGCGTGAGGGTCAAGTCCTGACTGCGAAGGACGTTGTTCGCGTTCTTCTCCAGCTCGTCGTTGATTTTTTTGAGCAACGCCCCGCAGTCCTTTCGTTCTTCCATGAACACCTCTCCTCTCTACAAATATAATAGCGCGCTATTATTTTGATGTCAATAGCACGATTTGATTTTCTATTTATACACCTTCACGATTCTATTTGTGGTACTCTACGTTTGCAGCGAAACAGAAATATACCTCAAATTGAGGTGCGTTTCGACAAACCGCAAATACAAAAGAAACGGCGTGATATGCTACGCATACCACGCCCTTCCTTCTTCAGTCTTAACTTCTTTACCAACAGCGGACTTCTGGGCGTCTTTTTTCTTGCCTCCGATGCGGCATTTTTTGAAAATGCCGGGACTTTGTCAGCAAGCCCATTTTGTCCCGAAGTCACTGCGCGGCAATTTAGACTTTGCGGGTAAAGCGGCCGGAGAAACTGCCGGAGGACGCCTTGATAACCAAAACAGGGCGGTCCCCGGTGAACTCCGGCCATATCGTGCAGAAAAGCCGCCCTATTTTCAGGGACGGCTTTCTGCGCAATGTGATAGGTTCAATCTGTTTTCCTGTATTTTCGTCAAAGCACTGCGTTTTCGCATTCCAAATAAGAGAAGCCCCAGGGAAATAGTATGCCGCTATTCACTTTATCCCAATAGCAATATCGCCGGTACTTGTTGTGATCTCACACTTACCGCCGCTTGCAGTTCCGGGAACGCTGACTCTTCCGGTGGAGGTATCTGTAATAAATATCTTTTCCGAAAGCAATGTTCCTTTGACATCACCTGTACTTGTATGAAGCATTATATCGGCAGCGTCACAGCCTGCCAATTCAATTCCGCCTGTGGTATTTTGGGCTTTCATGCTTTCTTTGGCAACCACATTTTTGAGTTGTATATGTCCTGTGCTGCTTTTTGCCGTCAGCTTATTGCAAGCAACATCATTCACGATAACTTCTCCCGTTGTTGCAGACAACTTTACCGTTTCAGTCTGGGCAGAACCCAAAATGATATTTCCCGTTGTTGTGTTCACTTCAACGCTCTTTGATACTTGAGCATGGCAAGTAATAGTTGCCGTCGTTCCCGCAGCGGCAACGGTTTCAAAGCTAAATCTGCCGGGAATTTCAATGCTGCCTGTTGCCGCCGCAACAGAAAGAGAAGTATATACTTCTCCTGGTAAATATACAGTAACTTTTGGTGACCAAAAGTTTATACCGATATAGTCATACCATTTACGATTATTGACCGCCGATATAGTAAGAGCGCCGTCCTGTATTTTTGCAGAGTGTTTCAGGCTTTCTTCTTCAACACACTCAACCTTGCATACATCGTTATCTGAAGGAACAAAGGTAACTACGGCGGTTTCTACATTTACAAATATGTTGTCAAAATCTTCGTTAAACTCGTAGGTGTTTGTTTCAATTTTTTGCGTAGAAAGCTTTGTAAAATCAAAATGGATGACAGCCAATGCTCCAACAAAAATCACAGCACCTGCAATGGTTAAAACAGCCGCCGCTAAAAGCCATTTTTTACTGCACTTGTTCATTCTGCCGCCTCCCTTTTCATAAAGCAGGATTTAATCCATATCACTATCCTTTTAGAAAATTTCAAAACCGCGTTCGAAGCATACTTGCAGCCATAGAAACCGAAAACAGCAAGACCGGCACACAGAATTCCCGCACCGAGCATAGCCGCTCCGGACACAATATTTCCTTTTGCCATAAAAACAACAAAGGAAACCGCACCGCCGACTGAACAGGCAAGCAGTGAAAATTCGATTGCCCAAAGTGAAACAATTACACTCCATATCACTACATATATGGAAATAACGATTGCAGACAAAGCAATTAAAAGTGAGAGCCATACAGGAGCGCCCAATGCCAAAAGCACAATTTCCCATGCCCTAAGTGTCCTGCCTGGCTTAACTTTTTCTTTGACAAGCTTTGTCAGCGGAATTTCGGACATGATCTGGTTTGTAATATCCTCTATTGATCCAAGTTCCGCAACAGCCTCTTCTTCTGTCAGTCCTTCTTCTATACGGTCATCAATTATCTCACTGTAAAAGCCGATTCGTTCCTCCAGATCTTCCCGCGGCATTCCTGTTAGTTCAGCTTTTAATTCCGCAAGAAATTCTTGCTTATTCATTCACCATATCCTCCTTGATCACGAATTCATATATTGCCATAATTTCTTTCCATTCATCTTTGAACTCTTCGATGCGTCTGGCTCCTGCCTGAGTAATATGATAGTATTTCCGCAGCCTGCCACTGTGTTCTACTGTTCTAACTGTCAGCATATTTGCTGATTCCAATCGTTTTAGAATGGTATAAAGCGTAGATTCCGATAATTCAATGTACGGTTTCAGGTCTTTTATAATCTGATATCCATATGAATCCTGGTTTTTAATAGCAGCCAATACGCACACATCCAGCAGTCCCCGTTTTAACTGAATATCCATGTTATGCCTCCCATTACATAATATATCGTATCACGAAGTATTGGCTTTGTCAATAGATAAGCGCATAAAAAGGGAGAGGCTGCGTTCTTGTGCAGTCTCTCCCCTGGGGGTACGCTTTTTTCTGTGACAAGGATTTACTTCTTTTCCTCATCGCCACCGCAGTCTCCGCAGCAGCAGTCACAATCATCCTCATCGAAATCGAATTCCAGTGTCTCACCGCAGCCGGGGCAGGTGATGCTGTCTTCCTCCAGCATATCGTCCGTAAGCTGGATGGTCTCACCGCAGCTCGGGCAGGTGACCTCAAACTCGGCGTCTTCAAAATCGTGATGGTGATGATAGCCGCAGCCGCAGTCGTCATCCTCTTCCAGGCCATAGAAATCCTCTTCCACATTGCCCAGGTCCTCATCGATCTCATCGACCTGCTCGGAAAGAAGGTCAAAGCCGTCTTCCAGCTCTTCAACGGAAACGCTCAGATCGTCAAGAAGCTCTACGATAGCGTTGAAGATCTTGGTTTCCTTTGCGTTTTGGTCCAGATCCATACCGTCCATAAGGCCGCGGATATAGGAAGCGCGTTCAGAATTTGTCATAAGTTTCTCCTTTTTGTGTTAAGTTGGATGCACCTATTATTGATCAGGCGCGCTCCATGTACTCGCCGGTGCGGGTGTCTACGCGGATCTTTTCGCCTTCGTTGATAAAGAGGGGAACTCTGATGTCAGCGCCGGTTTCCAGAGTGGCGGGCTTCAGCGTGTTGGTGGCGGTGTCGCCCTTTACGCCGGGCTCGGTCTTCACGACCTCCAGCTCCACAAAGTTGGGAGGCTCAATGCCGAACACAGTGCCCTTATAGGAAAGCACCTTACAGACCATATTTTCTTTTACAAACTTGAAGTTATCGCCCAGGATGCTGTTGTTGATGGGCTGCTGCTCGTAGGTCTCGTTGTCCATGAAATAGTACAGATCGCCATCATTGTAAAGATATTCCATGTCTCTGCGCTCAATAAAGGCAGTGGGGAACTTATCGTTGGGGTTGAATGTCTTTTCGGTCACGGCGCCGGTGATCACGTTGCGGATCTTGGTGCGGACGAAAGCCGCACCCTTGCCGGGCTTTACGTGCTGGAACTCAATGATGGAATATACGCCGCCATCCATTTCAAAGGTGACGCCGTTTCTGAAATCGCCTGCAGTTACCATAAAATATACCCTCCGGTTGTCGTATTTTTTCTTTTGCTATTCTACCTTATCTTTTGCCGAATTTCAAGGGAAATCGGGCTTTTCACGGAAAAAACTTTCCGAAAAGGACACTTCTCAAAGCTCGATCAATTCCTTGGGAGACTTTGTAAGGCTCCGGCAGCCCTCTTCCGTTACCAGCAGCATGTCTTCAATGCGCACGCCGTATTGGGCGGGAAGATAAATGCCGGGCTCGTCGGTGATCACCATGCCGGCCTCACAGGGCGTGTTGTCAATGGCGGAGAATCTGGGCCACTCGTGGATCTCAAAGCCTACGCCATGCCCCAGGCCGTGTCCGAAGGCGCCGGGATAATCCTTTTCGATGATGTCTCTTGCCACCTTGTCCACCTGGCTGCAGGGAACGCCGGGCTTTACAAAACCGATCACGGCAAGCTGCGCTTTGAGCACCGTATCATAAACCTTCCGCTGTTCCGGGGAAACCTGGCCCAAAGCCACGGTACGGGTCATATCGGAATGATAGCCGTCCAGCAGCGCGCCGGTATCCATGGTGACGAAATCACCCCTGTGCACCTGATTTTCCGAAGGCACCGCGTGGCATTGGGAACCGTTTCTGCCTGCTGCCACGATGAGTTCAAAGGCCACGTTTTCCGCGCCGTTCTTTCTCATAAAGAATTCGATCTCCAAAGCAAGGTCACGCTCGGTAACGCCTTCCCTGATCTGAGGAAGGATATGCTCAAAGGCCGCGTCTGTAATGGCCTGGGCCGCTTCGATCTTTTTGACCTCCTCCGGCGATTTGATCATACGCTGGCTGCGGATCACCGCGTCCAGCGAATCGTCCAGAACGGCCTCCGCACCGTACTCACGGAACATTTCCCGGAACAGGTCAGCCTGGCGAACGGAAAGCTTGTCCCTTTCCAGATAGATCTCTTTAATCTCATGACGGCGGATCAGCTCGCCCAGAGTATCGCTCATTTTGCTGAAGCCGACGACCTCGCAGTACCGTGCCTTATACCTGGCCGCTTCCTCATAGCGGAAGTCCATGAGCAGATAGGCTTTCTCCCCCGTAACAAGCAGGGCCCCGTCTGTGGCGGGAAATTGCGTGAAATACCGGCGGTTCCGCTCTGAAAACACGAGAGCCGCCCTGTGAGGATCTGAAAGCAGAGTTTCTGCCAAACGCTCTACAGGATTTTTCAACGAATAACATCCCTTTCGGTTTCATATTTTTTTCTGAGTCCCCGCTCGCACCTGCGGCGGATCCGAAAGGTGATCCCCTTTTCCGATTCGATGGGTGTAAGCAGAACGGACTTCATTCCACACATGTTAGCGCCGACAATGTCTGTGAATATCTGGTCGCCGATGATCGCGCACTCCGAAGCCTTCATTTTCAAAAGCGATTTTGCCTTCAAATAGCCGAAAGGGAGAGGCTTCAAAGCAAAGCTCACGAAACCCAGCCCGAATTCCGCCGCAAAGGCCGAAACCCGCTTTTTATAATTGTTCGATACGATCACTACGCGAAACCCGGCGTCTACCATGGACCCTGCCCATTCCACAGCGCCCGGTATAGGACGATGGGAGGTGTAGGAGGCAATGGTATTGTCCACATCCAAAAGCAGCGCCTTCACCCCCAGACCGGAAAGAAACTCCGGCGACAGCTCCACAATACTGTTTTTGAGGGCGGTAGGGCGAAAAACAGCCATAGATTCCTCCGATGTTTCCTGTTTTCAGGAATAAAAAAGCGGGCCAAGGCCCGCTTTCAAGAGCGATTTCAGCAGCCTTACTTGTACTTGCGCTTACGAGCTGCTTCGGACTTCTTCTTGCGCTTGACAGAAGGCTTTTCATAAGCCTCTCTCTTGCGGACCTCCTGAATCACGCCGGCCCGCGCGCACTGCTTTTTAAAGCGGCGTAAAGCGCTGTCCAGAGATTCATTTTCCTTGATTCGAATTTCAGCCATGTATTTCCCTCCCATCCGCCATAAGGCAGGGGTCTCTTCGTCATATCGCACCCAATATAACGAAGTAATTATATCCCCGTCGACAGGGATTGTCAAGTATTCTTTCTTTCATTTTTCCGTCAATTTGCGAAACGCCGCCGCTCTGAAACCATCTTTTAAAGGCAGCCTTTATTTTGAAAAGGGATTGCCTAAGACAGGACTATCTGATAAAATCAGAGTTGGGAAAAGGGCATTTGATTTCGAAAAGGAGGACAAAGCTGATGAAGTCAGTGGAACGGTGGGGCATCTTTGAAATACAGGCTCTGGGTCCAAAGGACGGAAACCCGTTTATGGAGCAATTTATCCGGGGAGAATTCCGGGGAAAGAACGAAGCTGTCACCGTGGACGGATTTTATGACGGCGACGGCATTTACAAGGTGCGCTTCATGCCCTCCTTTGAAGGGGAGTACTCTTACTCTCTCACCGCCAGCTTTCCTCTGGAAAACAGCGGAGGCAGCTTTCTTGTGACCGCCGCGGGAAAGGGCAACCACGGTCCTGTGCGGACCGTGAACCGGTTTCATTTCGCCTATGAGGACACAACGCCTTATTACAGCGTGGGGACCACCTGCTACGCCTGGGCGCACCAGAAGGAAGAGATCCATCAGCAGACCCTGCGGGAGCTTGACCGGGGATACTTCAACAAAATGCGCTTCTGTGTATTCCCAAAGCACTACATCCACAATTTCAGAGATCCCGAAACTTTCCCTTATGAAGGCACGCCGGTGGACAATTCCGGGCTGTGCGAGGAGACCTTTACCTACAATGTCAGCTTTGAAGGGAACGCCTGGGACTTCACCCGGTTCAACCCCGAGCACTTCCGGCGCATTGAGCGCTGCATCGGTGAGCTCAGAGACCGCAATATCGAGGCGGACCTCATTGTCATGCACCCCTATGACCGCTGGGGCTTCTCCGCCATGAACGAGGAGCAGGACGAGCTTTACTGGAAGTATGTGATCGCCCGCTTCTCCGCTTACAGGAACCTTTGGTGGAGCCTTGCCAATGAATACGACCTGATGCGCCGCAAAAAACTGGAAAACTGGGAGCATTACGCAAAGCTTCTCTGCGAAAAGGATCCGTACAACCATCTGCGGGGCATTCACAACTGCATGGCCTTTTACGACCACTCCCGGCCCTGGATCACCCACTGCTCCCTGCAGCGGCAGGACCTTTACCGTCATGTGGAATACACGGACGAATACCGGGTCCGCTGGGGAAAGCCCATCGTTTGGGACGAAATATCCTATGAAGGAAACATCGACATGGGCTGGGGAAACATTTCCGGCCAGGAGCTTACCCGCCGTTTCTGGGAAGCAAGCCTCCGGGGCGGGTACGCGGGCCACGGAGAGACCTTCCTCGATCCCGAAAACGACATTTTATGGTGGAGCCACGGCGGCGAGCTTCACGGGGAAAGCCCCGAAAGGATTAAATTCCTGCATTCCGTGTTATGCGAGACCCCGGGTTACGGCCTGAAGCCCGGACCCGGCAGCTTTGACGAGACTGTCGCTGTTCCGGAGGAAGAGCTTTTCCCCGGTTCCACGGGCTATGAGATCCATTACTACGGCTTCGGGCGCCCCTCTTTCCGGGATTTTGTAAAGCCTGAGGGAGAAAAGTGGCAAGCGGAAGTACTTGACACCTGGGAAATGACAGTGACCGACGCCGGGACCCATAGCGGGAATTTCCGCATTCCCCTGCCCGGCAGAGAATATATGGCGATCCGGCTGAAAAGGCTGTAAACGTAAATAAATATCTCCCGGCACGAAGCCGGAGGATATTTATTTGGCAGATTTTGTGCTTTTATGAGATAAGAAGAAACCTAAGGGCACCGCTAAATTATTGTTTAGCACCCACCCTTAGCTCCCCTGAAAGGGGAGCTGTCAGCCGATAGGCTGACTGAGGGGTTCAAAAACTAGGCGAAACCCCGCTACAAACCCCTCCGCCATGCTATCGCATGGCCCTCCTTTCTCGCCTTTGGCTCGGTCGGCGCTGGTTCCCACCGGGAACCAGCGCCCCTTTCAGGGGAGGCAAGGGGGTGAGCGTGTCCCCCTTCCCTTGCGCCCTTGACCTTAATCTCCCCTGCTAAGGGGTGATGCATGCCGGTGGCATGCGTCCATCACCGACCGACGCGAAGCGGAGAAAGGTGGCGTGTCGGTGAACACGTGCAGAAAGCTATAGCTTTCTGCGCTTGTTCTGCACCGACCGAACCGAAGGCGAGACAAGGTCAAGGGCGCCCTCTCAGTCATGCTGACGCATGACAGCTCTCCCAGAGGGAGA
>CAZNZS010000013.1:0-43217 GCA_964577585.1 uncultured Acutalibacter sp. | reverse complement strand
GGGGATAAAATCTTTGGGATCCAGCCCAGCCAATGCAGCGGCCGCTTTGCCGTTAAAATGCCTGCGGTAGCTTTTTTGTATTTCAACGGAAAGCTCAGGATCTTTTTCGTAAAACGCTTTTACCGTGAAGGCTGTCATGTGAGGGTACTGCTCCATCAGCATAAATTTCGCGTTCATGCCTCGTTCCATCATCTCAAACAAATCGGTTGGCTCATAGCAGTGATATTCATTTAGGGTTTCCATCGTGATTTCAGCACCTTTTTCCCACAGAAAAAGATAGAGCTCCTTTTTGTTGCGGAAATAGTAAAACAGCAGAGACTTGCTGATGCCGGCGGCCTCCGCCACTTCCCGCACCGGACTTTTTTTGTAGCTGTTTTCCGAAAATATCCGAAACCCGGCATTGAGGATCTTCTGCTGCTTTTCCTGGGAAAGCTCAAAAAACTTCGGATTCATACTGTTCTCCCGATAGACCGCTCCGGTCAATTTTTTTCATTGTAACCCCATTGACCGTTTTTGAGAAGACTCCAAGAATAATAATTGCTTTATGCATTATAAAGCTGTATCATATTTCAATGGAACAACAAAAATGAAACGGAGAGAAAATAGCAATGTTTTTTCAAATAATCGGCGTTGTGCTGTTACTGGCATTTTATACCTGCTATTTTGGAAAGATGCTGTGCCAGAAAAAGCAGGGCATTCAAACAAACCAAATGGGGAAAGGGAAGCGAGGCATGGCCAAAGGAATTGAGCTTTCCTTGAAGTGCTGCACTTGTCTTGTGGCATTTGCGGAAATGATTGCTCTTTTCCTGAATGTTTCCGGGCTCCCCACATGGTGCAGAGTGACAGGCGTTCTTCTTGGCATAGCGGGAGTGGCAATTTTCATTCTATCTGTAGTGACTATGAAAGACAGTTGGCGCGTCGGAGTGCCGGAGGGTGAAAAGACAGAGCTTGTGACCGTCGGTATTTACGGATGGAGCAGGAATCCCGCTTTTCTGGGGTTTGACCTTCTCTATCTCGGCCTGCTGCTCATGTTTTTTCACTGGGCGCTGTTCCTTGTCACCGTCCTTGCTGTGCTGATGCTGCACTTGCAGATTATAAACGTAGAAGAAGATTTTCTGGTGCAGACCTTTGGCGAAGAATATCTCAATTACAGAAAAAAGGTATGCCGGTATTTAGGCAGGAAAGACTGAATCAAAAGGAGCTTGCAGAAAATCTGCAAGCTCTCTTTGTTATGATTCCTTTTTCCCTGTCGGCTTAAAGAATTTCAGGCGCAGGGCATTGGATACCACGCAGACGCTGGAAAGGCTCATAGCGGCGGCGCCGAACATGGGGTTCAGCCGCAAACCAAGCCAAACAAGGGCCCCCGCGGCCAACGGGATGCCGATGGAATTGTAAAAGAAGGCCCAGAACAGATTTTCCTTGATGTTTCGCATCACGGCCCGACTCAGGCGAATGGCGGTCACAGCGTCCAGCAGGTCGCTTTTTACCAGCACGATATCGGCGCTTTCAATGGCAACGTCTGAGCCGGCTCCGATGGCAATGCCCACATCGGCGCGAGTGAGGGCAGGGGCATCGTTCACGCCGTCCCCAATCATAGCAACTTTCTTTCCGGCGCTCTGGAATTCGGAGATTTTCCGTTCCTTATCCTGGGGCAGCACCTCGGAGATCACCTCCGGGATATTCAGCTTCTTGCGGATTGCCTCCGCAGTGCGAGCATTGTCGCCGGTAAGCATCACCGTTTGGATCCCCAACTCCCGGAAGGCCTCAATGGCCTGTGCGCTGGTGGGCTTGATGACGTCCGCGGCGGCCAAAATGCCCAGAACCGAGCTTTCATCGGCAAACAGCAGCGGAGTTTTTCCTTCGTCCGCAAACTGAGAGACCCTTTCCCGCAGTGCTGTCCGCTCTTCATCAGACAGAATGCCCAGATCTTCCAGATAAGAAAGGCTGCCGCCGTAATATTTTTTTCCGTTAAGCTTTGCGGAAATTCCCCGGCCGAAAACCGCCTGGAAATCCGTGACCGGTTCCGCCTTTATATTTTGTTCTTCTCCAAAGCTTATCACGGCCTCTGCCAGAGGGTGTTCGCTGCTTTTTTCCAGGCTGCAGGCAACGGTCAGCAAAAGGTCTTTGGTGGTGTTCAACGGGATAACATCGGTGATCTTCGGCGTTCCCTGCGTGATGGTCCCAGTTTTATCAAGAACAACGGTATCGATACTGTGAGCGGTTTCCAGCGCTTCTCCGGACTTGATGAGAATACCGTTTTCCGCGCCTTTTCCCGTACCCACCATAATGGCCACAGGCGTTGCAAGCCCCAGAGCGCAGGGGCAGGAAATGACCAGAACGGAAATGGCAGTGGAAAGGGCAAATTCCGCCGTGGCGCCCAGGATGAGCCAAACTATTGCGGAAACGATCGCAATGGCGATGACCGTGGGTACAAAGATTCCGGCGATCTTATCCGCCAGCCGTGCGATAGGCGCTTTGCTGGCGCTGGCTTCCTCCACCAGACGGATGATCTGTGAGATCGTGGTGTCTTCGCCCACCTTGGTGGCCCGGAAGCGGAAAGCCCCCGCTTTGTTGACCGTGGCGGAGATCACGGTGTCTCCTTCCTTCTTTTCGACAGGGATGCTTTCTCCGGTGATGGCGGACTCATCAATGCTGGTAGTGCCTTCGATGATGACTCCGTCCACCGGGATGGAAAAACCGGGCTTTACAACGATAGTATCACCGACTGCGATCTCGCTCACGGGCACTTCAGTTTCCCTGTCTTCCCGGATCACCAGGGCTGTTTTCGGAGCGAGGCCGATCAGCTTTGTAATGGATTCCCCGGTGCGGCCCTTGGATTTCGTTTCCAGGTATTTTCCCAGGGTGATCAGGGTGAGGATGGTACCGGCTGACTCAAAATACAGATCCATGGAATAGTGCTCCACCGTGGGAAGGTCCCCGTGGCCAAGACCATAGCCTATGCGGTAAAGGGCAAAAATGCCGTAAATAATGGCGGCGCCGGAGCCAATGGCGATCAGGCTGTCCATATTTGGATGGCCCCGAAACAGGGAAAGGAAGCCATTTTTGTAATACTTCTGATTCGCAAGCACGATGGGGAGCAGCAGGAGAAGCTGCGTCAGGGCGAGAGTGACGGCGTTTTCCGGTCCGTGGAAAAGCGCTGTCATAAAACGGGGGATGGGCAGGCCGAACCATTCATAGAACATGTGGTGCATGGAGAGGTACATAAGCGGGATCAGAAAGCAAAGAGAAAAGGAAAAGCGGAACTTCATTTTCTTTAATTCATTTTCGCTTTCCGGCAGACTTCCCTTTGCACCTGAGGCAGATTTCCCTTTTTCTTGTTCGGGGAAAGCGCCATAGCCACCTTTTTTAACCGCCTTTACGATATCCTTTTCTGAGGTCACGGCTTCGTCAAAACTGACCTGCATGCTGTTTGTCAGGAGGTTTACATTCACTTCCTTCACGCCCTCAAGGGCGGAAACACTTTTTTCCACATGTGCCGAGCAGGCGGAGCAGCTCATGCCTGTGACAGAGAATTTTTCGTTTTTCATTTTTGCCTGTCCTTTCAAAACACTGTAAAAGCAATGCTTTTCTTAACAATACCACCGACGAAAAGGTATGTCAAGAAAAATGCACCAATTTAATATACTTTAAATTGTTCCCAAAAACGCTGCCGCGGGAGCATAACCTTCCTTTATCTTTCCCAAAATGGTTTACAAAACGGTTAAAAATTATGAGGATACTTGAAATGGGGGCATTGATTTGCTATAATGCATTCGAAACGGCAGCAGCTGAAATGAGACTGCCTGCAATATTTTATGGAGATGGAATCTCCAGGAGGAAATCACCTATGAAAAAAGTACTTGCTGTAATTCTGGCGCTGGCCCTTATGTGTGCCTGCTTTGCCGGTTGTGGCAACAACGAAAATTCTTCAGCCGGTTCCACCGCTTCTACTGGCTCTGCTGCTTCTGACGCTTCTACTGCCGGCACTGCCGGCGGCGAGAAGTACAAGATCGGCGTGCTGGCTCCCGCAGTTACCCACGGCTGGGTAGCTGGAGTTGCCTATTACGCACAGCAGCGCTGCGACGAGCTTGTCAGCAACGGCGAGATCGAGTACAAGCTGCTGACCAGCAACAACGCCGAAGAGATGACCAGCCAGATCGACGATCTCAAGATCTGGGGTGTTCAGGCGGTTGTCGCGTTCCCTCAGTGGGAAGGCATGGAGGCCCCCATTCAAACTTTGATCGATGAAGGCATCCCGGTCGTCAATTTTGATATTGTCATCGATTGCAAGGGTATTTACCGTGTATCCGGTGATAACGAGGATATGGGCCGTCAGAGCGCTCAGTATATTGTGGATAAGATCGGTACTACCGGCAATGTCATCATGCTGAACGTGCCTTCTTCCGGTTCTGTTTCCGAGCTGCGCCAGAAGGGCTTCGAAGAGAAGATGGCTGAGATCGCTCCCGATATGAATGTGGAGACCTTTGCCACCAAGTTCACCCGCGAGGATGGCCAGAAGGATTTCTCCGATATCCTTGCTTCCCACGATCATATCGACGCGGTGTTCTCCATGGACGATGAGACCTCCATCGGCGTTATCAACGCCCTGAAGGAGGCAAACCGCACCGATGTCAAGGTCGTTACCGGCGGAGGCGGATGCCAGGAGTATTTCAAGATGATGGCAGACGAGGCGAACGCCGATATCAACATTCAGTCTGCTCTGTACAGCCCCATCATGGTGCAGGACGCTGTGGATAACGCCTTGGCTCTTCTCAAGGGTGAGACCGTTGAAGAAGTCAAAATCATCCCCACCACCGTGGTGGACAAGGAGAACTGCGGCGAATATCTGGACGAGAGCTCTCCCTACTAAGATTTTTAAATTCTAATCAAGAAACTGAAAAGGCTATGGCGGAAGCGTCATAGCCTTTCTCAGAAAGGCGGGGATTTTATGACCCTGGAAATGCAGGGCATCTCCAAGTCCTTTGGAGCTAACGACGTTCTGAAAAAGATCGATTTTTCCATTGAGAGCGGAGAGATCACGGCGCTGTTGGGTGAAAACGGAGCCGGAAAGTCCACCCTGATGAATATTTTGGGCGGTGTTCTGCCTGCGGATTCCGGTACGATCCTTTTGGACGGAAAGCAGGTGCAGTTTCGCACTCCGGCAGAATCTTTGACGGCGGGGATCGCCTTTATCCATCAGGAGCTGAATCTGGTAAACGATCTCGCCGTTTATGAGAATATGTTTATCGGCAGAGAACTGAAAAAGAAAACCGGCCTGCTGGACGCAAGAACCATGTGCGAAAGATGTTCTGCTGTCTTAGAGCGTATGGACATTCATCTGGATCCTCATACGATGGTGAGGGAGCTGGACGCCTCTTACAAGCAGATCGTGGAGATCGCGAGGGCGCTTTTGATGGATGCTTCTGTCATCATCATGGATGAACCAACCACCTCGCTGACCGATCCGGAGATCCGGCGCGTGTTTGATATGATGCGTACCCTGCAAAAGCAGGGAGTAGCCATTGTGTTCATTTCCCATAAGCTCAGAGAGGTCATGGAGATCTGCACCTGTTACACTGTGCTGCGTGACGGTGTTGTCGTCGCCAAAGGGCAGACGGCGGACACCGATGTGGATGAGCTTGCAAAGCACATGGTGGGCCATGAGGTCCGCACCGAATCCCTTCGGTCTCAGCGGGAGCTGGGGGCTGAAGTGCTGAGCGCCGCCGGACTCACTCAGGAAGGGCATTTCCGTGATATCGGCTTTTCCGTGCGCTCCGGGGAGATATTGGGCTTTACAGGTCTTTTGGGCGATGGCAGAAGCGAGCTTTTTCAAACCGTTTTCGGCAGCGGAGGCAGATATTCAGGTGAGATAAAGGTTGAGGGCCGTCCGGTACATATCAATTCTACCAGAAAGGCCATGTCGCTGGGGATCGGCTATGTTCCCAGGAACCGGAAGGAAAATGGGATCATTGCCGATATGAACATTCTGGAAAACGGCTCTATCGTCACATGGCCTCAGAACAGGAAAGCCTGCTTTCTGAATTGGAAAAAGCTGCGTGCTGATTTTGCCGGGCAGGCGAAAGGCCTGAAGATCAAAATGGACAGTGAAAAAAATCCCATCGGCAGCCTTTCCGGAGGAAACCAGCAGAAGGTGGTATTGGCCAAATGGCTGGGGACAGACCCAAAAGTTCTTATTTTTGATAACCCCACGCAGGGCGTAGACGTAGGTGCGAAGGAAGATATTTACGATATCATTCTGGGCTTGGCGTCACAGGGGGTGGCGATCGTTGTGCTTTCCAGCGAGGCCCAGGAGATCATTCGCCTGTGTGACAGAACATTGGTTATGTACCATGGCGGGATCCAGGGAGAGCTTTCCGGTGAGGAAATGACAGAACAGGAGATTATGCGGCTGGCTACAGGCGGCGAAATGAGAAAAGGGGAGGCAATGTAAGTGGAAAAGACAGAACAGGCAAAACGGAATCCTTTTGCAGGATTTATGAAGCTGTGGCGGACAAATCCGCTTTTCAGCACGGGTATGGCTCTTTTGGTCATGGTGATCCTTCAGACTATAGCGATCAGCGTAAACTCCACCTTTTCGTCTCCGGCAGACTGGCTGGGAAAATGGGTCTCCAACTGGATCAATATTCTGCGAAACAACGCCGGTATAGGGATCATTGCTTTGGGAATGGCTTTTGTGATCATTTCCGGAGGGATCGATCTTTCCGTAGGTTCCATGTATGCGGCCGCGGGGGCTTTTTGCCTGGTGCTGCTGGATACCGGTTCTGTAGGGCTGCTCAATAAGATCGGCTTGACGGGCGCCCCCGCTATTTTCATAGCGGTGCTTCTTACCATTCTGTTTGCTTTGCTGCTGGGCGAATGCAATGGGCTTCTTATCTCTTACGGGAAACTGCCGCCCTTTATAGCTACCCTTGGCGCAATGCAGATTTTTCGCAGCGTGACGCAATACTCCATGAAAGGGCAGAACGTGGTGCTTCCGACAGAGTTTTTGACGATATCACAGATATCGATCGGCGGTCAGCGGATCATGCCGATCCTTTACTGGGCCATCGCCGTGGCTGCAATGTACATAGTTTCCAGGCATACCGCCTTCGGCCGCCATGTATTCGCCGTGGGCTCCAATGAGCGCACCACCAGCCTTTCCGGCGTCAATGTAAAGAGCGTAAAGCGCCGGGTATATGCTGTGATGGGATTATTGGTGGGCGTTGCTTCCATTTTGCAGCTTTCCCGCATCGGCTCTCTTGACTATGCCAGCGGAGGCAGCGGCTACGAGATGGACGCCATAGCCGCGGTAGTGGTGGGCGGCACCAGCATGTCCGGCGGCAAGGGGTCGATCATCGGGACCGTATTCGGCACGCTGATCGTGGCCGTTATGAATAACCTCCTGAATCTGATCGGTGTGGATCCTTATCTCAGCGCCGCCTTTAAGGGAGCTATCATCATCGGGGCAGTGCTGCTGCAGCGCAAGGACCGCGGCTGAGGCCGGAAAAAGAGGCAGTTCCGCAAAAGAGAATTGGCGGTTGATTTTTCCGGCGGCCTTCGTTATAATAGAAGTAGATAAAAGTCTCTTCTAATGGAGGAATTTTAAATATTGGTTTCCTCAAAATAAATTCTCACAAAGGCAAAGGCCGGCAAATACGCTGTCGGTCAGTTCAACATTAACAACATGGAGTGGACAAAGGCGATTCTGCTTACCGCGCAGGAGAACAATTCTCCCGTTATCCTCGGTGTTTCCGAGGGCGCCGGCAAGTACATGTGTGGCTTTGAGACAGTAGCCGCCATGGTAAAGGCCATGATCAACACTCTGGGCATCACCGTTCCCGTTGCCCTGCATTTGGATCACGGTACTTACGAGGGCGCTTTTAAGGCCATGGACGCGGGCTTCTCTTCCGTTATGTTTGACGGCTCTCATTACGGGATCGAAGAGAACATTGAAAAGACAAAGGAAGTTATCCGCGCGGCAGGTGAGCGTGGAATCTCTGTTGAGGCGGAGGTCGGCGCCATCGGCGGTGAAGAAGACGGCGTTATCGGCGGCGGCGAGGTTGCCGATCCTGACGAGTGTAAGAGCATTGCTTCTCTGGGTGTGGATATGCTGGCTGCCGGCATCGGCAATATTCATGGTGTTTATCCCGAAAACTGGAAGGGCCTGAATTTTGACGTTCTGGCCAAGATCCAGGAGAAAACCGGGACCATGCCTCTGGTTCTTCACGGCGGCACAGGAATTCCTGAGGAGATGGTAAGGAAAGCAATTTCTCTGGGCGTTTCCAAGGTAAATGTCAACACCGAATGCCAGCTTTCCTTTGCGGCTGCTACCCGCAAGTATATTGAAGAGGGCAAGGATCAGCAGGGCAAGGGCTTCGATCCCCGTAAGCTGCTGGCTCCCGGCTTTGAGGCTATCAAGGCTACTGTAAAGGAAAAAATGGAGCTTTTCGGTTCTGTTAATAAGGCCTGAGTGTTATTTTGTCAATAAAAAGGCAGGGCGGTACGGTTTTTCGTACCGCTCTTTTCCTTTTTTCTTGTTTTTTCCAAAAAGATATGATATACTGAATGAAAATTGTGTGGTTCAGCTTTTTGCAGAAAGCTTGCCACAAATAACTTGCCGGCCGAAAAAAGGCTGCCGGTGTTTTGCGGAGGGTATTATGGGGAGCAAACTTTGTATGAATTGCTTTGCTGAATACCGCCCGGAAGAGGGGGAGATTTGTCCCGTATGCGGCTGGGACAATGAAAAGCCCCAGGTCCAGGGCGGCCTTCGGTATCATACTGTGCTTGCTTCCCGCTATGTGATCGGGCGGGTCAAGAGCATGAACGGTGAAGGCGTTACCTATGCCGCTCTCGACCAGACGACCAAGCGGGTGGTGGAGATCCGTGAGTTTTTTCCGGCTTCTTTGGCCATGCGCAATTCGGAAGATCAATCTGTCTCTCCCGCGCAGGGCAGAGAGGTCGAATACGAACAATACCTGCAGGATTTTATCCAGCTTTCCAAAAATGTCAGCCGGCTGCGGGAAGTATCCGTGGTGACCTCTGTCCAGGAGATCTTTGAAGAGAATTACACGGCGTATGTGGTATATGAATATGTGCCTGCTCTTTCTTTGCGCAGGTATGTGGAAAACGCGGGTGGGAAGATCACCTGGAATGAAGCGAACCGCATGTTTTCTCCTGTGCTTACGGCATTGGGGCTTATAAATTCTTTGGGTGTTTCCCATCTCGGCGTGTCCCCCGATACGTTACGGGTGACCAATAACGGAACGATGTTTTTGACCGGCTTTTCAATCACCGCTGTGCGCCATGTGGGGAGCCCTCTTTCGCCGGAGCTGTTCCCGGGCTGCGCTGCGGCGGAGCAGTACCGTGCCAAATCAACTTGCGGAGAAGTGAGCGATGTATACGGATTTGCGGCTTCTCTCCTGTTTGCCCTTACCGGAAGTGTTCCGCGGGAGGCGGAAAAGAGGCTGCAGGATCAGCGGCTCATGATTTCCAAGGATGTTTTGAAATCTCTGCCACCCTTTGCCGTAACGGCCATTGCAAATGCGCTGCAGGTAAAGCCCGATTTGAGAACTCCCAGCTTTGAACGGTTCAAGGCGGAGCTTTCCTCCGCGCCGACTATTGTAAATGAGGTGGAACAGACCAATGCCATCCGTCGGCTGCCGCCCATCGATATAGATCTTCCTCAGAACAAGGGTCTGCCTCCAATCGTATGGCTTATCGGGTCCTGCGCTATTACTCTGGTGGCGCTTATCATTGTGGCTTCCACGTGGTTGGGAGATCGGGGAATGTCCTTCGGAGATCTGCAAAAGGTTTTTGACAACAGCAGCGCTGCTGCAGAAGCGCTGCCGGTACCCAATATGGTAAATCAAAGCTACGATGAATGGGTGAAGAAGGTAGCAGACGGAGAATATGATTTTAAGCTGAGGGTTTCTGACCGCATTTTCAGCGAGACAGTTGAGGAAGGAAATATTATCAGCCAAAGCCCCTTTGGGGACACCATGATCTCTCACGGTGATGAGGTACTGGTGACGGTCAGCAAAGGCAGCCCCACCAGAACGCTTCCGCCTATGAAGGGCCTCACCTTTGCAGAATTGCAGGTTGCCCTCACCCAAAACGGATTCGAGCCTCAGCAGGAGGAAGAATACAGCGATGATGTGGAAGCCGGTTATGTGATCCGTTATAAAGATCACGAAGAAGGCGATTCTCTGGATTACGGTTCCACTGTAACGGTGGTCGTCAGTGCCGGGCCGGAAGGCTAAGGAGAACTCAACATGGCGAATATATCAGAAAAAAAGCGAAAGCTTTTGGTTTTGCTTCAGATATTTTGGGAAAAGACCGATGACTTCCATACGCTGACTTTGCCTGAAATTTTGCAGGAATTGGAAAACAGGGGTATTCCGGCCGAACGGAAAAGCATTTATGACGACATAGAAACGCTGAGAAGTGTCGGCTTTTCCATTGAAACCAGAAAGGCAAAGACATTTCAGTATTACCTTGGTGAGCATGTGTTTTCCGAGGAAGAGCTTGCTCTTTTGATTGAGGCGGTTTCCAATGCTGAATTTATTTCTTCCGGGCGAAGCGCCGAGCTGGAAAAGAAGCTGTTGCGGCTCTGCAGTGATGAGCAGGGGAAACGGCTTTCTGAAATCGGTTTCGAGAAAGAGCCTGCCATGAAAGAGCGGACGGGCGGGAAACTTGTTCTGGAATTTTCCACAGATCAGAAAAGCGCGGTGGAAGAGTTTTTCGGCTCGGATATTTCGGCGGAGCCTTCGGGAAAAAACCGTTTTCGCGCCACATTGCGCGCTGAGCTTGGGCCAGATTTTTACGGCTGGCTTTTACTGCAGGGTACGGCGGTGCGCGTTGTTTCTCCCAAGAAGCTGGCGGAACAGCTCCGAGAGCGCGCTAAGGCTATGGCAAAGCTCTATAAATCTTGATTTTTCAAAGATTTTCTGAAAGGCGTTTCCTTTATCGGAGACGCCTTTTTTGCTCTTTCCCATTTGCAGATCTGGTAATAGCCCAGCCCGAAGAGAGCGCCTGAAATGAAGGTCTGTACCCCAATCTGTAAAAAAAGGTTGGGAAGCGCCAGTTCCTTTAACAGCCATTTTCCTGCGGAGACAGAGAAAATGGCACAGAATAAGGGCAGGACAATGTGATACAGAAGTGAAAGGCGAAAATTTGTCACCTTCAGAAGCCGGTGCAGGCTCAAGGTGGCGTTAAAGATCGTACTGAAGAATAGAATGCAGACATAGCTTTCCATGCCGAAAAACCGGAGAAAGCAAAGAATGAGGATCACGCGGATCAGAGAATCGGAAAAATTATATTTCATGGAGTTGAACTGTTCGTCCAGACCTTTTAAGAGACTGTCCACGACCACGTCAAGATAGATCAGAGGTACGATAGGGGCAAGGACCCGCAAATAATCTCCCGCGCTTTCACTGCGATAAAAGGCCAGGCCCCAGCTTTCTCCGAAAGCAATGAATACGGCTGCGAAAAACATACCGAAGGCCAGAGCGGAGCAAATCGCCCTTCCCGTGATATATCCCACCTCTCTATGGTGGCCCTGCTCCCGCTCCTTTGCCACCTTTGGGATCAGCAAAGAGGCAAAGGAGGTGAGAAAGGAAGAAGGAAAGTATAACATTGGCATTGCCATTCCCTGCAGAAGACCATACTGGGAAAGGGAAGCAGAATAATTAAGGCCAAAGCGGCGTAGCTCCCGGGGGATCAGAAGGTTTTCTCCTGTGTTCAGAAGGCTTTTTGCGGCGGAGCTCAGAGTGCAGGGAAGAGCGATGTGGGAAAGGCCTTTCAGCACGCCTGCGCTTTTTTCCTTTTGCTTCGGTGTGTTTTTTCGCAGACTTCTCCGGTAAGCTGACCAGCTTACAAGA
The DNA here is from genome assembly GCA_964577585.1 of uncultured Acutalibacter sp. Classification (GTDB taxonomy): domain Bacteria; phylum Bacillota; class Clostridia; order Oscillospirales; family Acutalibacteraceae; genus Acutalibacter. The sequence goes on along the minus strand of CAZNZS010000013.1, from coordinate 31,338 downwards.
AAGGAAACGGCTTCTCCCAGGGTGGAGGCTGTCATGGCGGCCAGACACGCTGCTTCAATGCTTTTGGGGGCATAGTGCCAGAATAGAAAGACTGTCGCGAGAATGGTCAGGATCTGTTCCAGCGTGTCCGAAGCAGCGGTGGAAAGAGATTCATCCACGGCCAGGAAATACCCCTTCATACAGGTGCACAGGGACATGAAAGGCAGGCCCAAGCCGAGGATCTGCAAACAGGGCGCGGCCTGCGGATCTCCCAGAAAAACATCGGCTGCCCAATCGGACAAAAAGAAGAGACATAAGGAGATTGCTGTGCTTATAGAAAGACAGAATCCGAAGCATTTTGCCACGGTGGAACGGACGACCGCTCTGCGGTTGGCTGCAATGGCAGCAGATACCATTCTGGTCACCGCCAGGCTGATTCCGGATGTGGAAAGGGTCACGGTGAGCATGAAAACAGAAAAGATCAACTGATACAGTCCCATGCCTGCCGAGCCGATCTTTTGAGACAAATAAGAGCGATAACCCATGTTGGTAATGCGCAGGAACAGCGATACCACAGTGAGGATAGCACCCTGAAGAAAAAATTTTTGTTTTGTCATGGCTTGAACGCTCCCCAGGGAATTGAGTTGAAATCGAAACCGTAATCTGATATAATCACCATAAATTTATTTGAAAACTATTTGGGAAAGAGTGAAGCAATATGGCGGAAAATTGGACGGAAATTGCAATTGAAATTCCTGCCGAGCAGGTGGATAAGGCAGGGGATATCGCAAATATGGCAGTGCCCTATGGTATCTATATTGAGGATTATTCTCATTTAGAAGCGGAGGCAATGGAGATCGCCCATATCGATCTGATCGATGAAGAGCTTTTAGCCAAGGACAGAACAAAGGCAATCATTCATCTCTATATCAGCCCGGAGGAAAATCCCGCGGAGGCTGTTTCTTTCCTGGAGGAGCGCTATACCGCGGAGAATATTCCCCATGTCATCAACTGCGCCTCCTGTGTGAAGGAGGACTGGATCAATAACTGGAAAAAGTATTTCAAGCCCATTCCCGTAGGCGAAAAAATGTTGATCCGCCCTGTATGGGAAGAGAAATTTGATCCCATGGGCCGCACCGTGATCGATCTGGAGCCCGGGCTTGCTTTCGGAACGGGCACCCATGAAACGACCCGCCTTTGTCTCGAACTGCTGGAAAAATACGTTTTCCCTGGCTGCGATTTTCTCGATATGGGCTGCGGCAGCGGTATTCTGTCCGTGGCGGCTTTGCTGTTGGGAGCAAAAAGCGCTGTAGGTGTTGATATCGATCCGCTGGCGGTAAAAACAGCGGTGGAGAATGCAAAAATGAATGGGGTAGGGGACCGCTTTACCGGAATATGCGGGAACCTGGCGGAAAAGGTGACAGGAACGTTTCATGTTGTGGCCGCAAACATTGTGGCCGATATCGTGATCCTTTTGAGCAAAGACGCGCCCAGGTTTCTTGCAAAGGACAGCGTGTATATTGTCAGCGGGATCATTGACACCAGGGAAGCCGATGTGCTGGAGGCCCTTGCCGGAAGGTTTGAAGTGATCGAGCGGAAAGAGGAAAAGGGCTGGGTGGCAATGGCGCTGAAAATGAAAGAAGAAGGGTAAGTAAAATGGAACCTGTAAGAATTGAGACAGCCCGCCTTGTGCTGCGGCCATGGCGCATGGAGGATGCGGAGGATCTGTACGAGTATGCCAAAGATCCTGAGGTGGGGCTGAACGCTGGCTGGAAGCCCCATGACAGCCTAGAAGAAAGCAGGGAGATCATCAAAATGTTTACCGATCCCGAAAAACCAGGAATCCTCTTTGCCATTGAGGAAAAGGAAAGCGGCAAGGTGATAGGATCGCTGGGGATCGAGGAGGATGGCCGCAGGCCCAATGTGGATGGCGTTTTCAGCCTGGGATATGCTCTTTCTCATGTGTTCTGGGGAAGAGGGCTGATGACGGAGGCTGTGAACGCGGCTGCTGACTATGTTTTTCAGAGCCTTCGTGCCAGCCTTTTTTCCGTGACTCATTATCCCTTCAATCTGCGGTCAAAGCGAGTCATAGAAAAAGCAGGCTTCCACTATGAAGGTTTGCTTCGTCAGGCGAGCTGCCGTTTTGACGGCACAGTCCTTGACCTGTGCTTTTATTCCATGACTAGTGAAGAATATGAGGAGAGATCGCTGTGAATCACACACCTTTGATTTTGGCAATGACTGAGTACGAAAGCGGCTGCGCGGAACGGGTCAACCATTTTCTGAAGGTCTTTGCCTTTGCAAAGGCCATCGGGGAAGGGGAAAACTTCTCCCCGAAATTGCAGGAGATCACAGAAACAGCAGCATTGGTGCACGATATCGGCATTAAGCCAAGCCTGGAAAAGTACGGAAGCGCTGCCGGAAAATATCAGGAGCAGGAAGGCCCTGATGTGGCAAAGAATATGCTCATCGGACTGGGTTATTCCACCGGTGTGATCGAAAGGGTCTGTTACCTGGTGGGGCATCATCATACCTATTCTCAGATAGACGGCAGCGATTATCAGGCCTTGGTAGAGGCGGATTTTCTCGTCAATATCTTCGAGGGAAAGATGCAGCGCCCGAAAATTGAAACGGTGCGGAACAATATTTTCCAAACCCCAACCGGTACAAAGCTACTGAAAACCATGTATTTATAAAAGTTTTTTTGCATTGAAAAGGCCCCGATTTCCCGGGGCCTTTGTGCCGTCAAAACGAAAATTTTTTGAGAAACTGCTTTGCGATAGAAGTTTTCGCCCCGTTCCTGTAACGTTCTTTCTGAATTTGCGACTAATTAATAGAGCATGAAAAGAGGGAGGTGACTGACTGTGGATCTACTGAAGAAAGCAAAAAACGGTGATAAGGAAGCTTTCGTTGACTTGATGGAACAATATCAAGGCATACTCTACAACACAGCGATGCTGGTCCTTAGAAATGAAGATGATGCTCTCGATGCAGCACAGGATGCAGTGCTGGCATGCTGGGAAAAGCTTCCCAGTCTGCGGCAGGACAAATATTTTAAGACCTGGCTTACCAGGATCCTGCTGAATAAGTGCTACGATTGTCTGCGGGTGCGCAGTCATTTCACGGACAGCGATTCTCTGCCGGAAGAAGGAGAAACACCGGATCTGGATACTGCTCTGGACGTGGACCTGGCCATGTCGCAGCTTTCCCAAACAGACCGGCTGCTGCTTTCTTTATTCTACTATGATGGCTTCAGCACCAAAGAGATCGCCCGTACCCTTTCTTTGTCAGACGGTGCTGTACGAACTCGCCTGAACAGAAGCCGTAACCGATTGAAAACAGTATTTTTGAAGGAGGAAACTCAAGCATATGAAACATGTGGAAACAAATAGAGAAATTTACAGCGTACTGGAGCAGAAGCTGCCCTACCACTCACTTTCCCCTCGTGCTAAGGCACGTTTTGAGGAGACTTACCGCATTCTGGGAACCCAGGAGAAAAAAGCGAGTAGAAGCCACCGCCGGGCTTGGATCACGACAGGAACAGCTATGGCGGCATTTGCTGTGATGATGTTCAGCGTGAACGCGGCTTTTCCGGCATTTGCGGAGAGCCTGCCGGTGATCGGCGGGATGTTCCGGTCCATAAACGGCAACAGTCATGCTACTTCCTTGAATATGGGAAAAAGTGTTTTGGGCGTCAATGTAGCTGATAGCTTGACTACACCCATTGGAGTCTCCCAGACAGGCGGGGAATATACTATGACAGTAGAGAACGCTTTCTGCGACGGTGAGACCATGACCATTGCTTTCGATTTGGCCGGACCTGCTGAGGTAGTGGAACAGATCGAGTATACCGTTGTGGACAGTATATCCCTTTTGATCAACGGGGAAGAAGCCGATTTTATTTCCGGAAGCAGCGAAAGAGGTTATAACAACATTTTCTTTGTTCCCAGCGGAGAGGGAAAACTGACAGGGGCTTTGGTTTGCCGTCTGCCCGCTCCGGCGAAAAACAGAGAAACCTTGTCCGTAGACATTTCCATGAAGGGATTCAGCGGCAAGGACAGGAAGGCAAAAGATTACGCGGATAACCCCATACCTCTGGACGGCGCGGATTTTGACATTCCCTTTACTGTGGCTGCGGACACCGGTTATAATCTGGATTTTGACTGCCCGGCGGAAGACAATGGCGTCAAGCTGCTTTCTGTTCATGCCACTCCCGTTCTTACCCAACTGAAGATGATTCTGCCTGCAGAGCTTGCCAACCGGGTGGATACTCCAATTACCCTATGGGAACCTGCTTTATACCTGCCGGAGGGCATGAAAGTGATTCACAACAGGAAGCTGACTTTCCCGGAGGGCTACGACTGCGGCACAAAGGAAGAGCAGACAATCGACATGTCTTTTGACGGTCTTCCCGAAGGCACTGAAAAGGTGGTTTTTCGTATTTACGATGGAGAATCACCGAATATTCAGGGACATGTTGCCTGCGAGTTTACCGTTGATCTGAAAGACGGTTCTGCCGCTGTTACGCAAGCCTATCTGGAAGACGGTCCCCTGGCTTTGAATTCTCCCTTTGATTACGACGCCCTCTTCACGGAACAAAGGGAAACAAACATGGTGAACGGGCTTTTTGTAAACAGTGTGCATTACGACAACGATAATAGACTGTTTACAGTGACGATCCAGCAGGAGCCCACCCCTTACCGGGAATTGAAGGTGGAGCTTGTAAACGCTGTGGGCGAGACGGTGGCGGAGCTTATTTCCTCTGATTCTCCCATTGCAGGCAGCAGCTTATATTCCTTTTATTTGGACCCGACCTCGGAAGATTGGGAGAGATTCCACCAAAGCCCCCAGAGCGCCTGGGGTGAAAACTACTGGTACAATATTGTCGGAGTTTCTGAATATCACCCAGCCAGCGGCGAAGTGTTGACTATAAAGGTAACGGACAATCAGACAGGCGAGGAACTGCTTACTGATACGGTAAGCATGACAAAATAAGCATAATAAAGTCTCCTGATTAGTCGGACACAGAAAAATGAGATTTTATTCTAAAGGATGGGCGGCACGGATTCCGTGCCGCCCATCCTTTGTCGGTATAGTGAAAGCCAGCGTCCTTTAGGCGCTGGCTTTCCTTAAGCTTTATGGGTCGCTCGTCATGCTGCCCTCCTTAGGGATGACCATGACTATGGCCGTCAATAGTATTTATAAATCATGGTGCGGTCTGCCGTGGTGAGAACCTCGCCGGTCTCGGGGTCGGACAATCGTATGGTCAGGGTTTCCCCGAAGGCGGGGCGGTACTCGGAAGAAAGTGCGAAATTGTACTCGTAATTTACGGGAATACCATTCTGAATACGCATATCCCAGTAACTGCTCTTCTCGTTAAAGTACCAGGACCTATATTCGTTGTTACAGAGGGAACTGTCGCTGGAAAGTCCTTCTGCAACTACATTTCCGTCAGCGTTCAAAATTTCCGACTTGATTTCCCGATAGGAAGAAATGGCATGATAGACGCCTAATGAAAACACGCCGGTTTCGGCCTGATAGGATATGTTGCCGATAAGCAGGTCGTTTTCCGCCTGAGTTTCATCGTACCATACATATCCTTCCGGGTTTCCATCTTCACTCAGCACAACATAGTTTTGTAAATAGCTGTAGTCAAACGGCCCGTCCTTGGCCAGCACGCCGTCTTCTTTCCAGGTCCGGCTGGGGGTAGCGGCGCCTTTTTGCAGGTCGATGGTGAACTCCGCCAGGATTTCTGCGGTGGGGTCATGATTCAAAGAATTTTCAAGGCGGAGAATTACCTGTTCTGTTCCAACCGGTACGCTGTCAAAAACAGAACCATAACCATAGTCATTACCGGAAGGGCTGGGGGAAATGCGGGTGCCGTTCATCAGGTAGAGATTGGAATTTCCGATAGGAGCTGTTACATCCAGGCAGGAACAAATGGGCGTGAACTTAACATGCTTTAAAGTGGCTCCGCCATCTTTTGCGTTACAGTCAAATTCCACATTTCTTGAGGTATCGGCAACAGCGTCAAACGCCAATTCAAAGGCCGCGCCTTCCAGGGGAATAGGGTTATCATCATAGGATTTTGCAGAGATGTCTTTTCCGCTGAAATCTGCCATTTTTATACAGACCCTTTGGTTTTCCTGATCTTTTACTGGTTCAGGCAGCTGAAAGAGCATGGCGGAAACGAAGTCCCCAGATCCCTCTTCCGGAAATAAGAGTTCCCACTTTGGTTTGCTCACATGAGAAACGGGAGAATCGTTTACGGTGACGCGAAAATCTTTGACCAGCAGATATTCGATGGGCGCTGCTTCCTCCTCCGGCATGGTCATGCGCAGATAGACCATCAGCTTTTCGCCATCGCAAAAGGCTTTTTCCGCTGTCAGGGAATAATTGCCGGACTGAACAGAAAGATTGATGGGCTGGGCATAGTCGTCCGCATGGGTGCCCTGAGGGGTTTTGAGACCGTTCAGGGCCTTTTGATAGGCGGTGTTGTGGTTGTTGATATACTGAAAGAATCCCCCAATTACCGGGAGCCCTTCCGCAAAGGCAGGGAATGCTAGGTTTGTCGCAAACAGAAGTGCAAAGCAGGCGGCCACAGCGGAAAGAGAAGAGATCCATACCCGCTTGTAGGATTTTCTAGGCTTTTCCTGTGCGCCCAGAAGGCGGTACGTTTCCTCGATGCGTTCTTCCGCTCTGTCTGAAAGGGGAGATCGGGGAACATTCCGCAGGATCTCCTGCGGAACAGTTGAGCTATTTTTCATATGCTTTTTCCTCCGTCATAATTCTTTTGAAGTGATTTCGGCTGCGGTTCAGACGGGTGCGCACTGAACCTTCTGAAATGGATAGCGCCTTGGCGATTTCTTTTGTGCTGAGATCGTCATAGTAGAACAGGGAAAGAATGACCTGTTCTGCCTGTGGCAGGCGTTTCATGATATAGCCGACGTCAATCGGGGTGTCCCAGTCGAATTCTTTTCCGGGATCAAAGTTGTCCCCTAAATTGATAAAACGGCTTCGAAGCCTCAAACAGTCGTAGCACTTATTCAGTAGGATCTTTGTGAGCCAAGTCTTAAAATAGCGGTTCTGCTTTAAGGTGGGCAGTTTTTCCCAGCAGGTGAGAAGGGTGTCTTGCACTGCATCCAGAACATCGTCTTCATTTTTCAGCATCAGAAGCGCTGTATTATAGAGCATATCCTTGTGTCGATCCATCAAGGCAGCAAAGGCTTCTTTATTTCCTTTTTTTGATTTTTCGATCAAGTCCATAATTTGAATCACTTCCTTTCCGTGCACACCCATTTGACGGAGAAAGCTCCAAAATGTTACAAAGAAAACCGCGGCTCCTCGTTTTTTTGAGGAACCGCGGTCGTTCAGTGAAACAATAATTACAGATTAGCCTTCAGCCAGGCAATGTCTTCCTTCAGGCAGGAAACGCGGTCTTTATCGCCGTAATTGGCTTCGCGCTCTACCACATAAAGCACGCCTTCGCGCTGGGCGTCGGCGGCAGCCTTGACGGCCTTCCAGTCCACAATGCCGGAGCCTGTGGGAACGTTCAGCTTATCCCGCTCCTTCATCATTGCCAGAAATTCGGGGGGGAAGATGGGCTTGCCGTTCTCGTCCAGCTCAAACTTGGGCCATTCTTTCTTTACATGGCGGGAATCAGCCGGGTCAGGACCGATTACGGCGCCGTTTTCCTTGATATGGATCGCAGCGATGCGGCCTGCGTGCTGCTTGATGTATTCCACAGGATCAATGCCAGCAGCGGAGGCCCAGCCGCAGTCAATCTCAAAGGCCACAGTCTCGGGATCGGTATTCTCGATTACCCAGTCAAACAGGTATTTTCCCTGATCCTTGTTGAATTCCTGGGTATGGTTGTGGTAACCGATGGTAATGCCGTAGGGCTTGGCAAACTTTCCGAATTTGTTCAGATCCTCCGCCACTTCCTTGGCTTCCTCGGCGGAATTGAAGGCCGTCATGGGGCAGGCCACGAATTTTACGCCCAGCTTGGCAAGATAGGGGATATCCTCTTCCATGAAGTCAAAGGCGACATGAGCGGAATCGGCCTTGATACCGGCTTCCTTCAAAGTCTTCTGAACGTCTTCCACGGGAATTCCGGCATACTCTCTGGCAAATTCCACGCCGGCATATCCCATTTCACCGGTAACCCTGATCTTCTCCAAGGGGGAATAGGGAGAATCGTGACCGAAAGAATAAAGCTGCAGATTAATGTTATTCATGCGATAGTTCCTTTCTTTACTGATTTTTCTTTGATGGAATTTGTGCCTTTACCGCAAAGGCTTGCAGCAAAGGCACAAAGCAGAGTGTCAAATTTCAAATCAATCGAAAATGGGCATGCCCTCGGCATCGAAATAGACGGGCTTGTTGTGCTTGGAAGAATAGTAGATAGAGTCAAGGATCTTCGTAACGACAAAAGCCTGATCGGCAGTGACAAACAGGTCGCCTTCGCCGCGGAGAGCCTTTACCCAGATCTCATGCTCCTTGGAAACGGGAGCGGGGCCCTGGCTGAAGCCTGGAATGTAGCCTGCAACCTTGTTACCTACCCAGGAAATGGTGGGATATCCGGCAACCACATGGTTCAGACGGACACGGTCTTCCTTGGTGTCAAGGCCGCCCTTGGTGCCAGCCAAGGTGGTGTAAGCCTCGCCGCTGGCGCCGGTCTCCTTTGCCATGTTGATGGCCCAGGAAGCGCGCAGGTTGATGACGGCGCCGTTCTTCATCTTGATGTGACCGACAGCGGAATCTTCCACGTCATAGGTCTCATTGTTCCAGAAGTCGGGCTCGCCGCGCCAGTTGTACTGGCCCTGAGTTTTGGGATCCAGAATACGGCCCAGCTTTTCAAAGGAGGTGCCGACTACATACTCTACATCATAGTTGTTCATCATGAACAGGGTGTTGTCCAGAGTATGGGTGCCGATGTCGATCAGGGGGCCGCCGCCCTGCTTGGACTTATCGGTAAATACGCCCCAGGTGGGAACGCCGCGATAACGCAGGTAAGAGGCCTCAGCGTAATAAATGTCGCCCAGCAGACCCTCAGCTACTACCTGACGGGCAACAGCGTTGGCATAGAAGTGACGGTACTGATAGCCGATGGTCAGCATCTTGCCGGTGCGGTCACGGGCTTCCAGCATCTTCTTGGCATCGGCAGTGGTAGCGGCCATGGGCTTTTCGCAAAGCACATGCTTGCCGGCTTCCAGAGCGGCCACAGTGATCTCGCAGTGAGCGATGTTGGGGGTCAATACGTGAACAGCGTCGATGGTGGGATCGGCCAGCAGCTCATGATAATCGGTGTAGACCTTTGCATCGGGAGTGCCATATTCCTTGGCAGCCTTCTGAGCTCTCTCGGGGATCAAGTCGCAAAAAGCGCACAGATCAACATATTCTGTCTGCTGCGACATGCCGGGCAGATGCTTCTGGTTGGCGATGCCGCCGCAACCAATGAAACCGATCTTTAACTTTGCCATATTTTTTCCTCCTGTTAAGACTACATATTGAATATGTAGTTATGATTTCCCTTACATTCTACTATGGAAGATTTCAAAAGTAAAGGGATTTACCGTTTAATTTTTCCAAAATTTCGTAAAAAGATTTTTTGAATTCTGTTATTTCGTTCGAGGGAAGAACAAACTTGGCGTGGATCAATACTGGCGGCCCCAATACACCATATGCTTGGCGGGCTTGCCGCAACAGGCGCAGACATCGGACAAATGCTCTTCCTCAAAGGGGATGCAGCGGGATTTCACGCCGCCAGTGTCCTCCTTGATCTTATCCTCACAGGCGGGATCTCCACACCACATGGCCTTGATAAAGCCAGGCTTATTTTTGGCGATGTCCAGGAACTCGTCATAATTATGGGCGGTAAAGGTCTTTGATTGGAGATTTTCAAGAGCCCTGTGATACATGCTGTCATGGATCACATCCAGGCAGTTTGCAATAATTTCTTCCAGCCCCTCCAGGGATACTACGGCTTTTTCCCCGGTATCCCGGCGAACCAGAACACACTGGTTGTTTTCAATATCCTTGGGGCCGATCTCGAGACGTACCGGAACGCCCTGCATTTCATACTGGGCAAATTTCCAGCCGGGGGTGTTGTCGCTGCTATCCATCTTGACCCTGAACTTTTCGGAAAGAGCGTCGTGCAGCTTGCCTGCCTTTTCCAGAACGCCTTCTTTGTGTTGGGCAATGGGTACGATGACTACCTGGATCGGAGCGACCTTCGGCGGCAGCACAAGGCCGTTATTGTCGCCATGGACCATGATGACAGCGCCGATCAAGCGGGTGCTCATGCCCCAGGAGGTCTGGAAGGGCGCGTGCAGCTCATTGTCACGGCCGGTAAAGCTGATGTCAAAGGCCTTTGCAAATCCATCGCCGAAGAAGTGAGTGGTGCCGCCCTGAAGGGCAACGCCGTTGTGCATCATGGGCTCCAGAGTATACGTGGCTTCCGCGCCGGCAAATTTTTCTTTTTCTGTTTTTTGGCCTACCACCGGGGGAATGGCCAATACATCCTTATAAATGTTCTCATAGACTCTAAGCATTTTTAAGGTGAACTCCCGGGCTTCCTCCGCAGTTTCATGCATGGTGTGGCCTTCCTGCCACAGAAACTCCATGCCTCTGAGGAAGGGGCGGGTGGTTTTTTCCCAGCGTACGACAGAACACCACTGGTTATAAAGCTTCGGCAGGTCCCTATAAGAGTGGATCACCTTCTGGTAATGCTCGCAAAAAAGCACTTCGCTGGTGGGACGGATATAAAGCTTTTCAGAAAGAGCTTCACCGCCGCCTTGAGTGACCACGGCGCATTCCGGAGCAAAGCCGTCGATATGATCCTTTTCCTTCTGCAGAAGGCTTTCAGGAATGAGCATGGGCATTGCCACGTTTTGTACTCCCAGCTTCTTGAAGCTTGAATCCATTTCCCTTTGGATATTCTCCCAAATGGCATACCCATAGGGCTCGTACACAATGCAGCCCTTTACGCTGGAATAGTCGGCAAGCTGTGCCTTCTTGACCACGTCGGTGTACCATTGCGCGAAATCCACATCCATGGAGGTGATGTCCTCCACCATTTTCTTTTGCTGTGCCATAAAAACAAATCCTTTCGGCAGATTTTCAAAAAGACTATCACCAATTATATAAGGCATTTAGGCGTTTTGCAAGGGAAACTTCAGAGAAAGAGAAAAGCCGGCCCGGAGTTGTGCTCCGAACCGGCCAAAATGCACGCTTATCCAAAATCAAACCTTGGAATGCCCTTCGATGTATTCTACAAGAGCGCCTACGGTTTTAATATTTTCCACTTCTTCGTCGGGAATCTCCACTTCAAATTCGTCCTCAATGGACATGAGCAGATCCACAACATCGAGAGAATCCGCGCCCAAATCATCGGTCAACGAAGTTTCTGCCGTAATAGAGTCCTCGGTTACGTCAAACTGTTCGCTCAGGATCGATTTAATTTTTTCCAATACCATGTTTCGTGCCTCCTAATTTCTGAAAACTAAGAATTCCGCGGCGTGTCCAAACAAGCTTCCTTTCAAGCTGAGATGGACAAAACCGAATCCGGTATGGTACAATCCCAAAGTAAGGGAACCCTTGCGAAGGGCGTACCTGATATCTACATTTTATTGACTCACATATGCTTTGTCAACCTCGAATTATAAAAAATTTTAAATTCCGGGAAAAGAGGTTTCCATGCCATGACAAAAATGCAAAAGGCCGCCGTGATCGGCCACCCTATCGGGCACACCATGTCGCCTTTTATCCAGCGCAGGCTTTTTGAGCTTTCCGGCATTCCCATGGAGTACCAGGTCATGGATGTGCCGGATCTGGAAGCCGCAATGCCTGAGCTTCGAAAGCTTGACTGCTTCAATATCACTATTCCTCATAAAAGCAGCATTATTCCGTATCTGGATGGGATCGATGACCGGGCGCGGCTGTGTGGCTCTGTCAACACGGTAAAGGCAGAGGAAGGGCGGCTTTACGGCTTTACCACCGATGGGCCGGGTGCGGAGGCTTCTTTGGGCATCCATTCTTTGGGCCTTCAGGGAGAGCTGCTGCTTTTAGGAAACGGAGGCGCTGCGAAGGCCATTGCTTTTCAGGCGGCGGAGCATTCGGATTTTCACATTACCCTGGTCCATCGCTCCGGCTCCTGTGAAAAAGCCATGGAGCTTGCCGGCAAACTGGCGGAGTATGCGAGAAGCAGGGGAGACAAGAACTTTCTGGTCACGGTGGAAAGCTATGAAGAGCTGGAGCAGGATACCAAACGGTACGACCTTTTGATCAATACCACCAGCGTGGGCATGTACCCTCATACGGGGATCAGCCCGGTAAGCGAAAAATCCATAGGTCGGTGCGCGGCAGTGTTTGACGCGGTGTTTAACCCGGCGGAGACAGAGCTTATGCGGCTTGCGAAGAAGCAGGATATCAGGGCGGTCGGAGGAATGGGCATGCTGGTGTGCCAGGCTGCTTATTCCCATAAGATCTGGTATGGAAGTGAGTTTAAGGAGAGCGACCTGCGGGCGCTGATCCTGAATGCGCAGAAAGAAATGGAACGCATTTTTGGAGGGGATGGAATATGAGCGGCAGCATCGTTTTATGCGGATTTATGGGCTGCGGCAAGACAACCGTAGGCAGGCGGACGGCGAAGCTCTTGAAGTGGGATTTTTATGACCTTGATCTGTATATTGAAGAAAAGGCCGGAATGACGGTTTCGGAGATCTTCGGCAGATGCGGCGAAGAAGCCTTTCGGGAAATGGAAACTCAGGCGGCCAGGGAGCTTTCCCAAAAGGGAGGCGTCGTCATTGCCTGCGGCGGCGGCACCGTTTTGTTTCCCCGGAACGTCGAGGCGTTCCACCAAAGCGGCAGCACCATCGTTCTGCTGGATACGCCGCTTCCTGTTTTGCAGAAACGCTTAAAGCACGATGAGACCCGTCCCCTGATCCAAAAGCCAAACCGGCAAGAGATCATTGAAGAGCTGTACCGCAAACGAATGCCGCTTTACCGCACTGCAGCCGATGTGGAGGTAAAGGCCGGAGCGCCCTTTTGGATCGTGGCAAAGGAGGTGGCCGCTCTCGGGCAGGACCGGTTAAGAAGCGAGTAGGCCCTTATCGATAATGAAGCATAATTTCAGGAATTTAGTTGCTGCCGGTGTGTGATCACGGCGGCAGGAAAACAGGCTGAAAAGCATGTTCTTTCCAAAGGAGAGGAATGCAGAAAAATCTTGACAAAACTGGATTTGTGTTTTATGATTGAAGAAATTTCCGATACAGGAGCGTTTTACAGGATGTGCCCCCTTATGACAAAGCGATTTAGCCGTTATTATTACCCGCTATTTACTCTGCGGGCTTTTGGTGCTGGAAAAAATGATTGCGGCTGTGTTTCTTTGCGGGCCCAGTGTTCTCTGTAATGGGCTGTGAAAGCAGGAATACATATACCTTAGCGGAGCCGCGGACGTGGCCCCGCTGTTTTTATGTATTGCGGAAAAGTGAACCGAAAGGAAGGAAAAGAGAAAAATGATCATCGTATTAAAACCGAATCAAAAGCAGGAACTGATCGATTCTTTTGTTCAGAAGCTTACTTCCGAGTATGATGTGCAGGTAAACACCTGGGTGGGTACCCACAGCACGGTTTTGGGCCTGATAGGCGATACCACCGCCATTGACAGCGAGTATATCGAAGCGCAGGACTTCGTGGAAAACGTCAAGCGCGTGCAGGAGCCTTATAAAAAGGCGAACAGGAAATTTCACCCGGAGGATACGGTTATTACGCTGCCCGGCGGACAGAAGATCGGCGGCGGGGAATTGGCCCTGATTGCCGGGCCCTGCTCTGTGGAAAGTGAAGCGCAGATCTGCTCCGTGGCGGAAAGCGTGAAGCAGTCCGGCGCGCAGTTCCTCAGAGGCGGCGCTTTTAAGCCCCGCACCTCTCCCTATTCCTTCCAGGGCATGAAGGCGGAAGGTCTTGCGCTGCTTTCGGAAGCCAAGAAAAAGACAGGCCTGCCCATCGTTACTGAGATCATGAGCATCCAGCATCTTCCTTTATTCGAAGATGTGGATATCATTCAGGTTGGGGCAAGAAACATGCAGAATTTTGAGCTTCTCAAGGAGCTCGGAAAGCTTCGTAAGCCCATTCTTCTCAAGCGCGGCCTGGCCAGTACCATTGAAGAACTGCTCATGAGTGCCGAATATATCATGGCCGAAGGAAATGAGCAGGTCATTCTCTGCGAGCGCGGGATCCGCACCTATGAGACCATGACCCGCAATACCCTTGATATTTCTGCCATTCCGGTCCTCAAGCGGCTGTCCCACCTGCCGGTTATCGTAGATCCCAGTCACGCCTCGGGGATAAACTGGCTGATCGAGCCTTTGGCCACCGCGGCTGTTGCCATCGGCGCCGACGGCTTGATCATTGAGGTCCACAACGATCCCAGCCACGCTCTGTGCGACGGCGCCCAATCCATTACTCCGGTCCAGTTTGACGCTTTGGCTAAAAAGGTAACGGCACTTTCGGGTATGGTGAGAAGCCTATGAGTGAAAAAATCGTGGTCGTGGGCCTGGGTCTGATCGGCGGCTCTATTGCGAAAGCTCTGAAATACGCGACGGATCATTTGGTCTTGGGAATGGACGTAAACGAGGAAACCCTTTTAGACGCCTGCTCCTGCGGCGCAATAGATGGGAAGGCAGGCATAGAGGATATCCGCGCCGCCGATATCGTCTATCTCTGCCTTTATCCGGAGGCGGCGCTGGAATTTGCAAAGACCTGGGGCCCAACGCTGAAAGACGGGTGCATCCTTACAGATACCTGCGGCATTAAGGGCGAGATCTGCTCCGGCATGAAAGCGCTGCAGGGCACCGGGAAATATCAGTTTGTGGCAGGGCATCCCATGGCAGGAAAGGAGCTGAGCGGTTTTTCCGCCAGCGATGCTGGTATTTTTCTTGGAGCGTCTTACCTGATCGCTCCCTGTGACGCGCCTCAGTGGGCGGTGGATAAAATAACAGTGTTCGCGCTTGCCATGGGATTTGGTCAGGTGGTGATGACAACGCCGGAACAGCACGACCGCGTCATCGCTTTTACCTCTCAGCTGCCCCATGTACTGGCCTGCTCTTATGTGATGAGCCCCCGGTGCAGAGAGCACAAGGGCTTTTCTGCCGGCAGCTATCGCGATGTGTCTCGTGTGGCAAATATCAACGATGAATTATGGAGCCGCCTGTTTCTCGACAACAGAGATGATCTTCTTCTGGAAATAGAAGAGCTGATCAAAAACATCAATGCGTTTCACAGCGCTTTAGAGGAAAGGGACGAGGAAGAACTCCGCAGGCTGCTCCGTACAGCCGCAAGGATAAAACAGGAAGCGGGTTGAGCCTTCCGGGAAGGAATACGGCTATGGTGATTTACGAAAAAGGCTTTTCTGGCGGCGAGATCACTGTTCCGCCCAGTAAGAGCGCCGCGCACAGGGCATTGCTATGTGCGGCTCTTTCTGGGGAGAAAGCGGAGATATCCAATATAGATAAGAGCAAAGATATCGAAGCCATGCTGGAAGCTGTTCACGCTTTGGGCGGAAAAGCCTCTTATTCGGAGCAGGAAAAGAAGGTCGTTTTTTCACGAAGCGTTCTTCAAAGCGGAGCAGGGCAGGAGATCCATTGCATGGAATCGGGCAACACACTGCGCTTTATCATTCCCGTTGCCGCCGCCCTTGGCGGCAAATGGCTTTTTACGGGAAGCGGCAGGCTGCCAGAACGGCCTTTATCCGTTTATCAGGAGCTTCTTCCACTTCACGGTGTGACATATTTTCCCCTTGACAAGGAAGGGAAAAATCTTCCGCTGAGGCTTTTGGGAAAGCTTACTCCCGGCATTTTTCGTGTTCCAGGAAACATCAGTTCACAGTTTATCAGTGGGTTGCTCTTTGCTTTGCCCCTGCTTTCGGAGGAAAGTACCATAGAAGTGACCACCCCGTTAGAATCGAAAGGATATATCGAACTCACTTTATCTGTGCTGAGGTCCTTTGGAATTACTTATCTTGAAACAAGCTCCGGTTGGAAAATACCCGGAGGACAAGCCTATCGGGCATGTGACCACCGGGTGGAGGGGGACTGGTCTCAGGCGGCGTTTTTTCTTTCCATGGCGGCTCTTTCCCCGGAGGGAAAAGAAGTGCGGCTGAGAGGGCTGAATAAGGATTCCGTACAGGGGGATAAAGCCTGTGTGGAATGTCTGGAAGAAATGGGACTTTGCACTGCCTGGAAAAGCGGTGTTCTTACAGTGTGGAACCCCAGCGCCAGAGAGCCCTTCGGCGGCTTGAGAGGGACGGTGATCGATGCGTCTCAGATCAATGATCTTGTTCCGGCATTGGCGGTCTGCGGAGCGCTGGCCCGGGGAGAGACCAGGATCATACACGCCCAGCGCCTTCGCTTAAAGGAAAGCGACCGTCTTGCGGCTATGAGAGAAGCCATCAACGGGTTGGGCGGGAACGTCCGGGAAACGGAAGACGGTCTCCTGATCCGCGGCGTACCTTTTCTGAAGGGAGGCACGGCTGAGGGAAGGAATGACCACAGGATCGTTATGGCCCTGGCTGCGGCTGCTCTGCGGTGCGAAGGAAAGCTGGCCGTGACGGATGAGCATAGCATTCAAAAAACATATCCGGGTTTTTTTGAGGATTTCAGAAAATTGGGAGGGATCGCCAATGTCGTCCATGTGGGGTGAAAGAATACGGCTTTCGATTTTTGGTGGGAGCCATACGGAAGCCATCGGTGTAACGATGGACGGCTTGCCGGCAGGCGAACCGATCAGCATGGAAGGCGTTTTGGAGCAGATGGCGCGGCGGGCTCCGGGACAGGACCCGACCGCGACCGCCAGAAAAGAGGCGGATGCGCCCAAAGTGCTGTGCGGCCTGTTAAACGGAGTTACAACCGGCGCGCCCCTTACCGCTGTGATCGAAAATACCAGCCAGCACTCCAAAGACTACGAAAACCTGCGTGTAAAGCCAAGACCGGGTCATGCAGATTATATTGCTGCCATAAAGTACGGCGGTCATAACGATGTGCGCGGGGGAGGACATTTTTCCGGAAGATTGACGGCGCCCTTGGTGTTTTCGGGAGCAGTGGCGCGGCAGATTCTGGAGAGGAAGGGAATCGTTGTGGGTTCTCATGTGGTAAACGTGGGAAAATCATCAGGCGATACGCCCTTTGATCCGATTGGGGTTTCCCCGGAGCTTTTGTCAGGCTTGAACCGGGAGTATTTTCCCGTCATTGACAGCGAAGCAAAGAAAGCCATGAGGCGAGAGATCGAAAGCGCCAGGCTGGATTCCGACAGTGTCGGCGGTACGGTAGAATGCGCTGTTGTGGGAATGCCCGCCGGAGCGGGAGAACCTATGTTTGGCGGAGTAGAAAATGTGATATCCTCCATCGTATATGGGATCCCCGCGGTAAAGGGAATCGGTTTTGGTGCGGGTTTCAGTTCGGCCTATCTGAGGGGCAGTGAGAATAACGATCCGTTTTATTATGATGAAAGCGGCGTCGTACGCACAAAGACCAACAGGGCCGGAGGAATCCTGGGCGGCATTACAACGGGAATGCCCATCGTTTTTCAGGTTGCCTTTAAGCCCACTCCCTCTATCGGCAAAGAGCAGGATACTGTCGATCTGCAAAAAAAAGAAAACACAAAGCTGACGGTCGAAGGACGGCACGATCCTTGTATCGTGCCGAGAGCAGCACCTGTGGTGGAAGCGGCGGCCTGTATCGCCTGCCTTGAATTGTTGGCAAGGAGCGGAATGCTTTGAGCTTAAGCGCTGAGTTTTACCATTCAAACCGGACTATGACCTTTTGAAAGGAGAGCTTATGGAACTGTTGAGTTCGAAAAGCATGGATTTTCTTTGGGAGCTTACCCTTCACAATCAGCGCCCCTGGTTTCAAGAGCACAAGGAAGAATTCCTTACGGTATTGGACAGGCCTTTTAAAGCACTTGCTCATGAGACCGAACGGCTGATGATTGAAAAGCTGCCGAAAGCCCGGCTGGATCTTCATGTTTCCAGGATTTACCGTGACGCCAGGCGGCTGTTTGGACGCGGACCTTATCAGGACAATCTCTGGTTTTCCCTGCAGGAAAGGGAAGCTTTGGATAACGGTCCTACGTTCTGGTTTGAATTCAATCGCGAAGGCACTTCTCACGGAGTGGGCTTTTGGGGCAGGAATGCAAGACAAAGCGAATTGTTTCGGAAGAGGATAGACAGTGGCCCCAAGACCTTCGAAAAGCTGGTGAAGAGCCTTCCTTCAGATTTTCGTTTGTGGGGAGAAGAATACAAACGACCGAAGGGCTCTTATGGGCCGGTGATCGATCCCTGGTATAACCGCAAGCAGGTCAGTGTCGGGTGGGACAATTATTTTGGACAGGAGCTTTTTTCTTCCCAGTTGCCGGAGCTGCTGACGGAGTCCTTTATAAGTCTCATGCCGGTGTACCGTCTGTTCCTTTCTGTTTTTAAAGAGGCGAAGGAAGAAGAACTGCTGGAAGAACAAAATTCTTTGTGGGGGATTTCCGGAGGAAAGCATGGACAAGACTGAGTATCAGGAAAAGCTTGCTGAGGTGAGAAAAGAGATCGACCAAATTGATCAGGAGATACTTCCGCTGTTTTTAAGGCGCATGCAGTGTTCTGAAAAAGTTGCAAAGCTGAAAAAAGAGGCGGGAGCGCCGGTACTGAATGCCGGGCGGGAACAGGAGATCCTGGTAAGTGTTCGGGGAAAAGGGGGGGAATACGGCGCGGAAGCTGAAGCCCTTTACCGCTCTATTATGTCAGTCAGCCGGATGAGGCAGCACCAACTGCTTTCCGGTGGGGAAGAGCTTCGAAGCCTTGAGAGAAACGCTTCCCGCAGTATGTCAGAAAGCCCCAAAAATGTGGTTTGTCAGGGAGTGGAGGGGGCTTATTCCCATCAAGCAGCCCTTTCCTTTTTCGGCAATGTGCCGATCTCCTTTGCCCCTACCTGGAAACAGGTGTTTGAGGATGTGAAACATGACCGGGCCCAGTTTGGCGTGCTGACGGTGGAGAATACCGCCGCCGGGTCTGTAACGGGAGTTTATGACCTGATTCTGCGTTACCGCTTTTTCATTGTCGGCGCCGAGGCTGTAAAGGTAGAGCACTGCCTTGCTGTTGCTGATAAGAACGTGCCGGTAACTGCAGTCGTTTCTCATCCTCAGGCCCTTTCCCAATGCGCGGAGTATATTGAAAGCCACAGATTGAAGGCCATGGAGTATTCGAATACAGCGGCGGCTGCCCAATATGTAGCCAAAAAGAAGCCGGAAGGCGTTGCGGCCATATGTTCGAAGGAAGCGGCCTGTCAGTACGGACTTTTTATTCTGGAAGAAAATGTGCAGGACGAGAAGGACAACACCACGCGGTTTGTTGTTATCTCCAAAAATCCGATCTTTCCGGAGGATGCCAGTAAGATCAGCCTTTGCTTCTCTCTTCCTCATACGCCCGGCGCGCTGCATACGGTACTGGCCAGGTTTGCCATGTGCGGCCTCAATATGACGAAGATTGAATCCCGCCCTATTCCCGGCAAGGCCTTTGAATACGATTTTTATCTGGATTTCACCGGGAATATCCATGAAGCGAAGGCATTGGATCTGATCTGCGCTTTGCACGATGAACTGCCCAGGTTTTCCTTCTTGGGCAACTACTGCGAACACTCGGAAAAATGAAAGGGGAGGGGAAACAGATGGAGCTTCAATTAAAGCAGGTAAAATCAGGGGAAGAGATCCAGTCACTCTGCGAGATAGCGGAGCGGGTCTGGCATTTGACCTATGACGAGCTTGTCCCAAAGGGGCAGGTGGAGTATATGCTGGAAAAGTTTCAGTCTCCCCATGCGGTAAAGGAGCAGATAAGCGCTTTGAATTACCGCTATTATATGATAGTGCTGGATGGGAAAAACGCCGGTTTTGTGGGCTTTTCTCCCCGATATGAGGGAAGGGAAGAGATGTTCCTCAGTAAGGTCTATCTCCTGCCGGAATTTCGGGGACAGGGCGCGGTGAAGGCCGCCTTTGCCCTGGTAGAGGAAGAAACCAGGAAGGAAGGGCTTTCCAAGATACGGCTGACGGTAAATAAGGGGAATTCCCATGCGGTGCAAGTGTATGAGCATTACGGATTCCGTACGGTGGAAAAGGTAAAAACAGACATTGGCTCCGGATTTGTGATGGACGATTTTATCATGGTGAAGGAGCTGTGAAAAGTTTGGTCGTAAGGGGAAAAATCGCTTTACGGGAAAAGTTGAAGCAGTATCAAATTACCTTTGAGCCTTGGGGTTTGTTGGTGTTTCTTGTGGTGATGGCGCCCAATTTTCTGTGGTTTATCTTTCCTGCGCCCAAGGATGTGCTGCGGCAGGAGTCTGTAACGCCCGGCTGGGACAATGTGGCTTCCGTGGCTCAGGTGCTGATGACAGCGGCTCTGTGCTTCTTAAAAAACCGCTGTGCTGAAAAGCTCAGCTGGAGGCGCCCACTGATCCTGGGCGCTGCCGGCTGCTGCCTGTGCTATGATATTGCCTGGGTCTGTTATTACAGCGGGGTTGCCGCGCCTGTCGTGATCCTTGCCCTGTGTCTGTCTCCATGCGTCACGTTTTTTCTGTTCAGCCTGGATCGAAAAAACGTACCGGCGGCAATGGCCGTAGTACTGTTCACTTTATGCCACACGGTATACGGTGTGATAAATTTTATATGTTAGAGTCCGGCGGAAAGCCGGTCAGAGAGGATAGTAATGATCAAAACGGAAAAAGTGGTCTACTCGGTCATTCGGGAAGAACACATGATACACAATGATTTCTTTTTGCGCTGCCTGGAATTTCCGGAGGGAAGTAAGCCGCAAAGGCTTACCATGACCTGCCTTGCCGGAAGCAAAGCGCTTTACGAGGTACACTACGAAAAAGAGGAAATCGAAAAACGGTTTCAATACAGTAAGGAGGAAGTTGCCAGGTATCGGACCAGCAGTCTGGAACGCATTCTCGGCCTTTCCTATCGACCGGAGAATGGGTTTTTCCATGAGTATTTCTCTTTCTTTTCCAGTGAAGCAGCAGAGGAGCTTTTGATCAGGGCGGAATGTGCGGACAGGGCTCTGGAAAAGCATGTACGGATCTTTCCCTATGAAAGCCGTAATGTCTACCGTTTCCCCATGGAAGGGACGCTGCTTGTAACAGACACCTATTCTTCCATCAATTCTCACAGGTGGTGCAGAAACAGTGAATTCGCCTTTGATGTGGGCGCATTTGATGAAACGTTGGAGAAGGTCACCATAGAGGGAAGAACTGTGCTGGCAGCTTGTGACGGGATCGTGGAAGAGGTCTTTGACGGTCTTGATGATACAGAGGATAGCACGGACCTGGAGGCAGTGGAAAAGCAATTCGGTGAGCATGCTCGTATCGACGGGAACCACGTGTTGATCCGCCACAAAGATCGGGAGCTTTCTCTGTACGCTCATCTCGCAAAAGGCAGTATTTCTGTAAAAATGGGGGAAACGGTACAGGCAGGACAGCAGATCGGTAAAGTGGGAAGTAGCGGTTCCAGCTTTCTGCCCCACCTGCACTTTCACGTGATGCGGGAAGGAATTCACGGGCCGGGCGTACCGGTCCGCTTTGAAAACCTGAAGACTATTCTCGGTGAACCATGCGGGTTGGAGGATACGGTAAATCTTGTGCGGGTTGTCCACTGATTTTCCTGTTTGACGAAGGATCACCCATACTGCGGGGTCGGAAGAAGAGACAAGAAAACGCCAAATTGCTTATTGAAAAATGACGAAAAGTATGCTAACATATAAGCAAATATATGTAGTTTGATAGGAGGGTGCGTTTATGGATATCAAAAAGCTTGTATCACAAATGACATTGGAGGAAAAGGCATCTCTTTGCTCCGGTGCTGATTTTTGGCATATTCGCGGTATAGAGCGGTTGGGGATCCCATCAGTCATGGTCACAGACGGTCCCTGTGGTCTGAGAAAGCAGGCCGGTGAAACGGACCATCTAGGTCTGAATGCCAGTGTGAAGGCGATCAGCTATCCCACCGGTTCCTGTATCGCATCTTCCTTTGACAGAGACCTTATCCGGGAATCCGGTGAATATTTGGGCGAAGAGTGCCAGGCAGAGGACGTTGCTGTTTTATTGGGGCCCGCAGTCAATATCAAGCGTTCCCCTCTTTGCGGACGTAACTTCGAATATTTCTCGGAGGATCCCTATGTTGCCGGCGAAATGGCAGCCGCATACATAAAGGGTGTTCAAAGCAAAAATGTAGGGACCAGCATCAAGCATTTTGCCGCCAACTCCCAGGAACATCGCCGTATGACCAGCGACAGTGTGGTAGACGAGCGAACTTTGAGGGAGCTCTATTTCCCCGCCTTTGAAAAGGCTGCCAAGGAAGCGCAGCCCTGGACGTTTATGTGTTCTTATAATAAGCTCAACGGTACATACACTTCTGAAAATCACCGTCTGCTTACCGAGATCCTTCGTGACGAATGGGGGTTCCAGGGTGCTGTTGTAAGCGACTGGGGTGCCGTTAACGAGCGCCCTCAGGGTGTTGCTGCCGGTCTGGATCTTGAAATGCCAGGTCCCGGCCTCGCCAACAATCAGAAGATAATTGACGCTGTCAAGGCAGGCACTCTTTCTGAGGAAGACCTGGACACTGCGGTAGAGCGTGTTCTGAAGCTCGTGTATCAGTATGTGGATAACCGGGATCCCAACGCCAAATTCCAATATGAACGGGATCACGAAAAAGCCCGTCAGATGGCGGCTGAGTCTATGGTCCTGCTGAAAAACGAGGGAAATATCCTTCCTATTGCAAAAGACAAAAAGGTGGCTTTTATCGGAAAATTTGCCGAGATGCCCAGGTTCCAGGGCGGCGGAAGCTCCCATGTTAACTGCTACAAGATCGTAGGCGCTTTGGAAGCGGCTCAGGGTTTGTCTGTGACATATTCTCAGGGATATCCTACCAATACGCAGACGCCGGATGAAGCCATGATCGCTGAAGCGGCGGAGACTGCGAAGGCTGCAGATTGTGCGGTATTGTTTGTAGGCATTACCGATGCAATGGAATCTGAGGGGTTTGACCGCAAGAATATGAAGATGCCTGCCTGCCAGGAAAAACTGATCGAAGAGGTTACAAAGGTACAGAAGAACACGGTGGTCGTGATCCATTGCGGAGCACCTGTGGAGATGCCCTGGATCAATGACGTAAAAGCCGTGCTCTATGCTTACCTCGGCGGCGAAGCTGTCGGCAGCGCCACCGTGGATCTTCTCTTCGGTGACGTGAATCCCAGCGGCAAGCTGGCTGAAACCTTCCCACTGCGCTTGGAAGACAATCCCTCTTACCTTTACTATTTAGGTGAGGGAGACAGAACGGAATACAGAGAAGGCATTTTTGTGGGATACCGTTATTACGACAAAAAGAACCTTCCTGTTCTGTTCCCCTTTGGACACGGCTTGAGCTATACGGAGTTTGCTTACAGCGATCTTACCTTGGATAAGAGTTCTATGAAAGATACCGACGCCTTGACCATTTCTGTGAAGGTGAAGAATATCGGTTCCAGAGCCGGAAAGGAGATCGTGCAGCTTTATGTGCAGGATAACGAGAGCAGCGTGATCCGTCCTGTCAGAGAACTAAAGGGCTTTGAAAAGGTTGAGCTTGCTCCCGGTGAAGAAAAAGCAGTGAGCTTTGTACTTGAAAAAAGAGCTTTCGCATTCTATGACACTGATATTGCCGATTGGCGCGTTGAGACCGGTGATTTCACTATTTCAGCCGGAAAGTCGAGCCGCGATCTTCAGCTTTCCGCTGTGATTCATGTGGAATCTACCACGGTGGTAAAGAAGCTCTTTACGCTGAACAGCACGATCGGAGATATTCTGGCAGATCCCAAGGGGGCTCAGATCCTCGGTCAGGCAATGCAGGCAATGATGCCCGGCGGCGGCCCGGATACAGGAGACGTATTTGAGGAGGAAGGAATGCAGGCAATGATGAATTATATGCCTTTGCGGGGCATTTTGATGATGTCCGGCGGGGCAGTGGATCCGGCATCCATTCAGCAGCTTCTTGATGCGATCAACAGCTAAAAACACAGCGATTTGAAACTGCAGCCCTGTGTGCTTATCTAAGCACATAGGGCTGATTTCCGTTCTGCCAGAGTTCGACAGAATGCTTGTGTGAACAGGGCTATACTGTGAAAAGCTTTCGAGCGAAAAACTCATTTTGGAAAGGGAGGAATAATTTACCGTTTTACGGTAAAACTAAATTTCGGCTTCGCTTACCGTGCGGAGCAAAGTCTTTCACAAGAAGGAGTGTTTACACATGAAACGTATTGCTGCAGTTGCACTTGCTGCTTTGCTGCTGGTTTCCTGCTTCGGAACGGGAGCGATGGCTGCTTCCCCGGCAGGCTGGAAGGATTATATCAATGTTACGGGATATGATCCGGACAAGGACTATATGCAGGCTATGCGGATGGCTTTGGACGACGGCAGCCCCTACGCGATGCAGATCGGAGCCATCTATGAGCAGCAAAGAAACATGAAGATCGACGAGTTTCATATGAGTGAGAAAAAAACCGCATACTTTACAATGTATACCACCGCGTCAGAGATACTCGCCGCGATAGAAAGAGAGAAGAAGCCGGCTTATTCACAGGAGGACCTCGATCTGCTTTCACGTATCATATACGCGGAGGTGGGAGCCGTTTGGGTTCCGGATTGGGTACAGCAGATGGTTGGAAGCGTTGTTCTGAACAGAGTTTCCAGCTCCTATTTTCCAAATACGATTCGTGAGGTGATCTACCAGCCTGGTCAGTATTCACCCACATGGAACGGATCGATTTCCAAAAAGCCCGATGCAAGGACCATCGCCAACGCAAAATACTTGCTGGAGCACGGCAGTATCTGCCCGAAAAATGTAATAGGCCAGAATTCTGTTATTACAGGCAGCGGAGTTTACAAAAGCTATTACGATTCCGTTTTGGGAACTACCGTATATTTCTGCTATATGTAAAGGCTGAAAAAGGAAGAAGCCCTGCGTCAATTCATCGACGCAGGGCCTTTCTGTGTTTGCGAGGCTGTTATTTCAATTCGTCCGTAAGCTGGCAGATTTCCTCGATGATATTGCCGATGGTATCGATGGTGTCAAGGAGAGGAGCGTCAGTGGAAATATCAACGCCGGCCATTTTGGCAAGCTCCAGAGGTGTTTTGGTGCTTCCGGCAGCGAGAACTCTTTTCCAATCCTCCACTGCGGGTTGGCCTTCGGTTTCGATCCGTTTGCATACCTGTGTGGCCACGGTAAGTCCGGCGCTGTAGGTGTAGGAATAGAGCCCCATGTAATAGTGTGGCTGGCGCATCCAGGTCAGCTCCGAGCCCTCGGGCAACTCTACCGCGTCTCCCCAGAATTTTGCAAGAGTCTCCCGCATGATGTGGTTCAAGGTTTCCGCCTGTACGCTTCCGCCGTTGTCGATAATGCGGTAGACCTCCCGCTGATATGCGGCCTCCAGCAGGTGGGTGACGAAATTGTGATAATAGGTATTGCCGATCATACAGCTCAAAACCCACCGGCGGAAGCGCTTATCCGGCTTGGTTTTCAGCATGTAGTGAGCCATCAGAAGCTCGTTCATGGTGGAGGGAGCTTCTACAAAATAAGTGGAAACATCGGTATCAAATACAGATTGGGCGGCATTGCAGCTTTTGAAATGCCCTGCGTGCCCCAGTTCATGGGCCAGAGTAAACACATCGGACATGCGGTCATGCCAGGTCAGAAGAATATAGGAATGGTATCCATAGGGGCTGGCGCAGAAGCCGCCGGTGGATTTTCCCTGGTTCTGGGCGAAATCTACCCAGCGCTCGCGATAGGCGTCACGGATCATTTCCTGATAGTCCGTCCCCATGACCGAAAGGCCGTTTACAATATATTCCTTTGACTCCTCAATGGTGACCTTGGGATCGTATTCCGGATCCACCGCCAGCTTGAGATCCGCATAAGTCATGCGGTCAAGCCCGTGGACCTTTTGAAGCAGCTTTGCGTATTTTCGCATATGCGGGGCAAGCTTTTCCATAATGAGGTCGATCTGCCTGTTATACATTTCAAAGGTGACCTTTTGTCCGAACAGAAGGCTGTCAAACACTGAGGAGAATCCGCGGAGACCCGCCATCGTCTTTTCGGTCTGTACCTGGCTCTGGTAAGCCGCGGCGGTGACATTTTCGTATTCTCTCAATTTTCCGTAAAAAGCCCGGAAGGCGTTCCGTCGCACTTCAGTGCGCGGGTCATACTCGTAATCGTCTTCATAGAGAGAGTAGCCCAGCGGAAATTCCTGTCCGCCGGCGGAAAATGAGGGAAAATGCATGTCGGCAAGCTTTGACATGTTGTAGACCTGATAAGGCGTGCTAAAGGTAGGGGAAAGGGCAGCCAGCACGCGTTCAGTTTCCGGCTGAAGCTGGTGAGGTTTCTGCCGCAAGAGATCGCGGAGATATCCGGAAGCTCCGCCGCCTGCCGCAATGGCTTCCCGCAGAACGGCCTCGTCCTGTGAAATGATCTCGCTGTTGATAAAGCTCAGGCGGCTCATGATCTGAGAAATAAGCTGGTTTGTTTTCTCGTTCTGCTCCTGCAGGGAAGAATCGCTGTAATCAACGGAAGCAGCAAGGTCGCGGTAATTGCTTACCGGGATCAAAAGCTCGTATAATTTCTGATACTTTTCCAGACAGGCAGTGATCTTTTCCGCCGTGTCCAGCTTTCCGCGATATGTTTCTTCCAGTTCACAGGTCAAAGCCTGCATCTTTTCAACATCCTTCTGCCATGCTTCTTCGCTGGGATAGATGGCCGAAAGATCCCAGGTGAGTTCAACGGGAATATCTTTTCTCTTTTGCAGTTCCATAAATAACTCCTTCCGCTATTCAAGAATAAGGCGCCGCCATTTCAAGCTTTTGCTTTGCCTGAATCGTAAGATAATTTTACAACGGGATAAGGGGCTTGTCAATTTTGGCAGGTTCGGGAAAATCGTATGACAAATGGGCTTAAAAAGGGTATAATGGATCTATGGTGTAAAGGAGGATAGGAAAGTGGCTGTTTCACAGGGATTTTTCGCGGGCGATACCGTGGAGATCGCCAGAGCAATGATTGGAAAATATATTGTTCGCAGATACGGGGAAATCGTTATTGCGGCCCGTATCACGGAAACAGAAGCCTATGTCGGGCGGATCGATAAGGCGTGCCATGCCTACCATTATCGAAAAACAGAGCGGACAAAAGTATTGTACGCTCCTCCGGGTACAGCCTATGTCTATTTGATCTATGGAATGCACTGCTGCCTTAATTTTGTGACAGAGCCGGAGGGAGAGCCCGCGGCGGTGCTGATCCGGGGCGTGGAGCCGCGGTACGGCTTGGAGTATATGGCGAAAAACCGGTTTGGGCGCACTCCGGAGGAGTTAAACGCCTACCAGCGGAAAAATTTTTTGAACGGCCCCGGGAAAGTCTGTGCCGGGCTGCGGATCGACAGGCAGCTGAACGGCCTGCCTTACGGCTCGCGGGAGCTGGAGGTATGCGGCAGCCTTTCGGAAGCCGGCCTGCCTGATTTTCCGGAGGATCAGCGGAAGCTGGCGGTCCAGGTGAGCAAGAGGATCGGGATCGATTACGCGGAGGAAGCGGCGGAGTTCCCCTGGCGCTTCTACATTCAGCCTTAAAGTTTCTACTACTTCA
Organism: uncultured Acutalibacter sp.; assembly: GCA_964577585.1. Taxonomy (GTDB): domain Bacteria; phylum Bacillota; class Clostridia; order Oscillospirales; family Acutalibacteraceae; genus Acutalibacter. The sequence continues at coordinate 3,678 of CAZNZS010000013.1, read as the reverse complement.
GCCCGATTCCACGCAATACCTCGGTAGTAGTGATTTCAGAAAATTGGTATGCAAGCTCTTCCGGAGAAAAGGGCAGGGGAGCGGAGGTATCAAGCTTGATAAGCTTGTAATTGATCTTCAGCTTTTCGGCGCTTTTGAGGATTGCTTCCTTTACAGAAGGCTTTTGGATCGCTTCCGCATTGTGCAGAAGGTTTTCCAGAGACCCGAATTCCCGAAGCAGAGCAGCCGCTGTTTTGGGGCCTATTTTTTCCGCCCCCTTGATGGCGTCGGCGGCATCTCCGGTCAGGGATTTGAAGTCCGCGTACTGTGCGGGCAGGATCTCGAACTTTTCCGCAAACCATTCCGGCGTACAGACCACGGTGCGCTCTCCCCGGTATCGAAGCACCGATACCCTGGAGGTGATGAGCTGAAAGAAATCGCTGTCAAAGGAGGAGATTACGATCTCATAGTCCTCCCCATAGGTAAGGGCGTACCCGGCGATCACATCATCCGTTTCACAAACATCAGTTTCCGTGTGCCTGATCCCGAGATGATCAAGGGCTCGGTAAAGATCCGGCAGCTGGGAAAAAGGCGTTTCCTCCTCCGGCAGCGCGCCGTAATCGGTTCGGTTTGCTTTGTAGGCGGGGTCAAGGGTAGAGCGGATGTTTTCATGCTCTCCGTCAAACAGCACGGCAATATGAGTCGGTTCCGTCCTGCGGATGATCTTTAGCAGCGCCCCCACAAAGCCGAGCACGCCTTGCATCGGCTTACCGTCTTTGCTTACGATCCGCGCGGGCATGCCAAAAAACATTTGAAACAATAAATTGCTGCCGTCTACAAGCAAAAGCCGGTTCATGGAAGCACCTCACATTTTTGAAATAAGGAAACAGAAAAAGCCAGAGCCTTTTACCCTATTGGGAAAAGCCTCTGGCTTTTGTAATAGCGAGACACTATAGATATTTGAGTTCGCAGAGGAGATTTTAAGCGTGCTTCGTGTCACATGCTTTCATTCCTGTTTTGCATTTACTACTCGCTCCACGAAGTATATTCAACATCTTTTTTGTCCTTTAAAATAACTTCGATATCTCGGCTAAGAGTGCTGTATTCAAAGTGGTTACACGCTTTGACATCTGTACTCTCAATCCCAATTGTTTTATAAACTATTGATAGTAGCACATATCTTAAAACCCTATTTGCAGCTAATACTTCTTGAACAGAGGGTTCGTTATACCGTTGTTTATTGTAGTGAGTGAAAAAGTTTCTATCTTTACCAATTACAGTTGCTAACCTCCGTCTTGTTTCAATCTCAAGATCAAGGCAATCGTCTAAGTATAGCAAAACATCTTCGATTCGATACTTCAAAGGAATTTCACCTTTGTTGCAACCATCTGCCTTTGCAGTATTTGACGCTTCTGTTTGCCGATAATAATTTGAATATAGCTCAATCGCTTGCGTTAAATTTAAAAAGCGATTAATCCGTGTAGACCGATTACTAATTATCTCGAAGAAAAGGGTCGGTATATATATGCTGTCACTGTAAAACTTCACCCAATTATTCCATATAACGGAGAAGTTCTCCGAAAACTTATCAGTCATAATTAGAAATGGTCTTTGCAGAGATTCTATACTATCAGCATGGTTCATATGTAAATAGCAATCGCAAAACACTTCACAGCCATCGATTGTTTCTGTTTGTTCATCAGCAAAAGAAATATTCTCTAATGGAAGATAATAATCTGCAAAAAAGGATAGCAAATTTCTTGCAGATGCAAGCTTTGAAATCGCATCTCGTATTTTAACCTGCTTTGAAAAAGTGTACTCTATATTGGGCAAAAAACTATACTCAATTTTATCCCATGACCAGCTATGCTGAAATGTCCTATATAGGCAAAGTCTACCATCAGAATCACAAGCCTCTATTTCCTTTGGATAAGCGAATTCGAGAATTGAAGGGTTTTCTTTTGAAAAATGGACATTTTCATTAAACAGCCTTTCAGAAAACATATAATTCAACGCTTCAATTGAAGCCGAGATTTTTTTGACTTCTATATCTTCCAAACTGCTTCTTCCAATAATAATCTCTGTTGGATCTGCCGAAATATTTCCGTAAGCAACACTATCGTCAAAAATGTATTGCACTGACGCTACGCAGTTGAGCAGAGTAACTTCTATACCGCTAACTGTGCCACAAATTTGGAATGCTCGATTATTGTCTTCACGAATATATTTCAAATTTTCTTTAACCGTTCTGCCCTCAAGAATAACATTATTATCCTTCTTAATTAAAGTGCCAGTTAACTCCAACTTCTTTTCTCCTATTTGAAAGCAAAAGTCACCAATTCGGTTGAGAACATTACATATATTGTACATTTTATCATCCTTCTCTTTAGTATTCGAGCAATAGACAATTGGGATTTGCTTGTTCGAACAGTTCCTTGCTTATAATAATTGGATGATGCTGCTGTATAAGATATTGCTTCAATTCTCCTTGATTTTTGAACTGTTTACCTGTCAGTACATCTTTCACAAAGGTCTTTTGAAGCAACACATCTCCAGTATATTTCTCATTCCGAAGCAGTTTGCTGATCGTTTCCCGACTCCAGCGCTCCTTACCTGTGGGTGAGGGCACCTTGCTTTCATAGAGCCAATCGGATATAGCGCCAAGGCTTTTTCCTTCTGCCCGCATTTGGAATATCCTGCGAACAATCTCGGCATCCGGCTCATCAATAGCCAACCGACCATCATTGCTCCGCTTGTATCCATAGCACACAAAGTCCGCATAGCCGGAAGTCCCCATTCGGAATCCCTGTCTCACGCCCCAGCGTATATTCTGACTCATGTTTTCACTCTCGCTTTGAGCAAGGGCGCAGAATACAGTGATCAGCATCTCCATTCTCTCATCATGGAGCCAAAGATTTTCTTCCTCAAAGTAAACATCCACACCCAAGTCTCTGAGTTCCCGAAGTGCCCGCAGCATATCCAGCGTGTTCCGTCCCAGACGGCTGAAAGATTTGACGAGGATCAAATCAATCTTTCTGCGGTGGCAGAGTTTCATTAGAGCCTGGAACTCCGTTCTGCCTTTCATATTCAATCCCGATACCCGCTCTGAGAAAACTCCCGCCTTTGTCCAGTTCTGGTTTTTGGAGATATATTGTTCGTAATATCGCTCCTGCTGTTCAATGCTGCTATCCTGTTCCTCCTGCCGAGTACTGACCCGGCAGTAAGCAGCGACACGAAGGCGTTTCTCTGTGACAAGGTGCGTATCTACGAAACTGGGTATCTTGGTTAGTTTTTGCAAGGCAGCACCCTCTACGACAGTTTTCTCTATTCTGATTTTATCAGAATGTCATTCCAATAGCAAACTTATTTTCCGGGGTATTGCTCCGTTTTTGCTTTTCTTCCTGAACAGCTTGAAACGTCTCATCAGAAATAATAGCCTCATGGGTTTCGGTATAGAGATACCGGTCCATGAGGCCATCATTTTCAATTTGTGCGGCACCGGTGCTGATGGTTTTCTGAAGCATCACTCGCCCGGTGTATTTTTCGTTGGAGAGCAGCTTATCGATTGCTTCTCGATTCCATCTGGGCTTGCCTGTAGGGGAGAGAATGCCTTGCGTCTCCAAGCCAACAGCAATTTTCCCCAAACTATCGCCAGATAGATACCGCTCAAATATCCAGCATACCACTTTTGCTTCTCTT
>CAZNZS010000012.1:0-43514 GCA_964577585.1 uncultured Acutalibacter sp. | reverse complement strand
TCATTGTACATCATTCCAAACCGGGAAACAAGCTTTCCGCTGCTTTAGTTGTTAGATATTAGTCGTTAGTCGTTAGAAAAGCCTGCCCTGACCCTCCTCCTCGCCTCCCCTTCGCCCTTCCTTGCCTCCCCTGAAAGGGGAGGTGTCACGGTGCAACCGTGACGGAGGGGTTTCCCTTTTCCCTTAGGCTCCTCTTATTTATAAGGGGAGCTGTCGCCCGATAGGGCGACTGAGGGGATCCTTCATTGTCCCTTTGCCCTTATCTCTACATTCTACATTTTACATTGTACATTCTTCGTTGCCCTTCAGCATCGCATCAAAAAACAGCGCCCTGCAGGCCTCCGCTGCAGCGCGCTGTTTTTGCTCCCGCCGTGGAACATCCTGAAAAAGGGATTGCCCCGGCGTCCTTTTAAAATTTCATGTCCGGGCTGACGCCGTCAGGCCGTTGTCACTGTGTCGTCTTCCTCTTCTGCCTTCGGTGTGATATCTCCCGCGGCGGTCAAGGCCATCTTTGTAAGCGTGGGGCCCACAAGCTCGTAAACCAGCACACCGAACAGCACAATGCTCCGGATGGTCGTGCCGATCTCCCCGAGAACGCCCACCTGAGAAGCCATGCCCAGCGCCACACCGGCCTGGGGCAGCAGCGTGATCCCCAGATATTTCTGAATATTGGCAGAGCAGTGGGCCATCCGGCTGCTGGCATACGCGCCGGCATATTTGCCCACAGAACGTGCGATAATGTACACCACGCCCACGCCTACCACGGCCAGGTCGGCAAACACGTCGAAATGCAGCTCAGCGCCGCTGAGAACGAAGAAAAGCGTGAGCAGCGGGGCAGACCAGCGATCCGCCCTGTCCATCATGTCGGCAGAATTGGGGCAGATATTGCAGAAGATCGTACCCATCATCATGCAGACAAGCAGGGAGGAGAAACGGATCTCCAGCTCGCCGATCCGGAAAGAAAGCATGGAAAGGGCCACAGCGAGAATGACAAAGCCGGTGATCATGGCCGTGCGGTTTCTGCGGGATTTAAACCATTTTTCCAGATAATTCAGGCACCAGCCCAGCAGGGCGCCCAGCACCAGAGACAGAACGATCTCCAAAAGCGGAGAAACCGCGATGGAAATAATGCTGGCTGAATTTGTGGTCATAGCCTGAGCGGCGCCAAAGGAAATGGCGAATATGATAAGGCCCACGGCGTCGTCCAGTGCCACCACCGGCAGCAGGATATCGGTAACAGGGCCCTTGGCCTTATACTGCCTTACCACCATCAGCGTGGCGGCGGGGGCGGTGGCCGCGGCAATCGCGCCCAGAGTTATGACAGCGGAGATCGGGAACCGGTCTCCCAGGAACATATGGACCACCAGAAGGCTGATATCCACCAGTACGGTGGCTGTAACAGCCTGGAAAATACCCACGATCACGGCCGCTCTTCCCGTCGTCTTCAGGGAAGAAAGGCGGAACTCGCTTCCGATGGCAAAGGCGATAAAGCCCAAAGCCACATCGGATATGGGCTGAAGCTTTTCCACCTGCGTGTAATCGTTAAAGCCCACGCCGGGTACCCCCAGCGCGCCGATCAGGCACGGGCCCAGCAAAACACCGGTGATCAGATAGGATGTGACGTCCGGAAGATGAAAACGCTGAAACAGGCGGGTCATCATCATTCCCGCCACCAGAGCGACTGCAATACAAAGCAGTTCTTTCATTGCAAACCCCTCACTTTTTCAAAATTTCGAAATCCGTACTATCATACTCTCATCTTTTTCCGTTGTCAATTCCTTTTCCCGCCCCGCAAAGAAAAAGCAGGCTCAGTATTTCAGTTTTTCCGGCGTCCAGTCCCTGAGCACCGAGAGCATATCCACAGCCACAGCCTTCGCGCCGGGCAGATCGTGCTCACGGTGATTGCCGCATTCCCAGCGCTTGCTGCCCGGGATCTCCCCGGTAAAGCCGGAAATGAACCGAAAGCTTTCCTGCACCAAAGAGATCGCCTCTTCATAGGAGACCTTATCCCGCAGCAGAAAATAAAAGCCCGTGCGGCAGCCCATGGGCCCCACGTAGATCACGTTGTCGGAAAATCTGCTGTTTCTCGCGTAGGTGGCAAACAGATGCTCAAAGGTGTGCAAAGCGCCGTTGGAAAGATAATCGCCTCCATTCGGCTTTTTCATGCGGATATCGTAAGTCACCACATCTCCGTCGATCCTGGAAACGTACATGCCCTTTTCCAGCTTGTCGTGGTCCACCGTAAAGCTTGCGATCGTTTTCATAGTATCTGTCCTTTCACGAAATGCTTCTCCCGTTATATCCACGATCACCCAATTTATCAATTTGTTTTACCGGCCCGGGGCTGAAGCGTCCGGCTGCTTTTGATTCTCCGCGGTCCTGGCCGCCTCTTCCTCGATCAGTTCTACCAGGCTGTGAGGCTCTATTTCCAGAGCCGCAGCGATCCTCCACAGGGTTTCAAACCGTATCTGCTTTTGTCCGCCTTCGATCATGGCCAGATGGCTTCTGGCCAATCCCGCCAATCCGCTCAGCACCTCCTGAGAAAGCCTCTGCTCCTTTCTGAGGCGGCGAACCACCTTCCCGGCCGCAAAACGATCATATTCTATCATCGCAGACATCTCCTTTTCCGTTAGTGTACGGAAAATCCTCTGCGATATCGTTATCTATCGTAGACATTTTTGAAAAAGTCTGCTATAATCCAAGCACAAGTAAGCCATACTACGCAAAAAGATAAAAGCTCTGTTTTATAGGGAACTCTTTCATGGATACTATTGATAATGAACTGCTCGGGAAAAAGATCCGCCTTCTGCGATTGAAAGCCGGATTCTCTCAAAAGGAAGTGGCCGATGCCCTGTATTGTGCCCGTTCCACTTATTCCTATAAGGAAAACGGCGTGATCTCCTTCAGCCTGAACGAGCTGCTTTCTCTTTCTAAGCTTTTCGGCTTTTCCCCGAAGCTGTACTTCGATCCGGAATTTTATCAGGATCTCCCGGCTCCGCGCTCATAACGCCTGTGCCGCCAATGAAAAGGGAAGCTTTCCCTCCAGACTCACGCGTCAGAGGCCGCTGTCAGCGCGTGTGATGCCGCGTCAGTGCCCTTTCTGCAGCATGTGCTCACACCGGGTCAAACAGAACCTTTTCATAGTCTTTCACATAGTACCGGATGTTTTTGCGTCCTCTTTCTATTATCACGTGGCCCTCCGCTTCCAGCCTTTCCTTCTGTGCTTTTGCGCCGCCGGGGTACTTCTCGTTCAGTTCGCCGCCCGCCTTCAGCGTTCGCCAATAGGGAGTTTCATCCCCGGAGCGCTGGCTGCTTGCCCACGCGGCAATGGATACGAATACCCCGGCAGTAATGGGCTCTGTAAAATCCGCGCCATGGAGTTTGGCAAAATATTCCCGTATTTTCCCCACAGTGATGACCTTGCCGCGCGGGACCCGCTTCATCAAGGCGTCATAATCGATGGGCGGCGCAAAATACATCCTGCTTCCACCGTATTTTTTGATGCTTTTCGAATCGGTAATGATCTGAAGCTTCGGCATATCCTTGCTGTCCTGCAGCATAGCGTTGAAATCCTTCTCCTTCTCGTTTGCCATGTCTGAACACCTCCTGGCACAATTATAGGAGAATCAAACGCTCCATGCAATGAGACAGTTTGAATTTTTTCAGCCTGTATCCGGACCGGCTGTCCCATTTGAAAGGATAAAAAAACACGGTGTGACCCCGGCGTTCCGGGGCCACACCGCTTTTTGACCCACCGTTCCTGCGTTTTCCTACTCGCCTTCCGGCTCCCTTTTCTCCAGCTCATCCAGCTCGTTCAAAAGCTGGGCTATCACATAAACGGCCCGCACATAGGTGTGGCTTGCGTCGATGCGGGTCTTCCCATCGGCAGTGGTCCCGGTACCGGTAAGCCCCAATCTGTCATAGACCTGCTGCACCGCCTCCCGGGCCCAGCCCGGGACAGAATCTATCGTTGCGTACCGCTCCTCATTTTTGTCGTAGACTGTCTGGGCCTCCTTTCTTGCAAGGGCGGCCACTTCTTCTCTCGTCATATCCGTTCCCTCCATTTCCTCAATCAGTCTGGGATAATCCCGGTAAGCGCGATCTAAATCAAAGCGCTTCCCGTTGATAATGCCGTTGTTTGTATACTGCCATATGCCGTAAGCCGGGCTTCGCTCCAAATCCGCACCCCAATAGGCCACCCACCGGTCGAACCTTGCAAGTCGTGGAGAATTGAGCCGCGTTTCCATCCAATCCAGCGAAGAGTAGATCCCGCAGTAAAATCCCGCCTCCTCGATCATGCTGCAGAAGGTCTCGCAGTTTGTGATCAAGGTTTCCCCCGAAGGCAGAGTGCTGTCCTCCACATCGTACCAGACACCGTAAAGAGGCCGTTTTCCCTTCAACAGGCGCAGCGCGTGTTCTCCCTCGCTTCTGGCCATTTCGGGATTTCTGGCATAGGAGTAAAGATACACTCCGTAGGGGATCCCGGCGGCTTCACATTTTCTCACATTTGCTTCATATTCGGAGTCATCCTGGTTTTCGTAATTGCTGCCGTACCCGCAGCGGATAATGGCAAAGCCGATCTTTCCTTTCAGAGCGGCAAAGTCTACCTGGCCGTTGAATTCCGACACGTCGATCCCGCTTGATAAATAGTCTGCCATGTTTTCACCTCCTGTCCACAGTTTATGCGAAATAGTTGTTAGCTGTTAGCCGTTAGTTGTTAGAAAAAGCAAGGGCCCTTGTCTGTCATCCTGAGGAACGTAGTGACGAAGGACCTCGCTCTTTAGTTGTTAGCTTTTAGTCGTTAGTTGTTAGAAAGGGCACCCAGCTAAATTATAGTTTGACGCACTAACAGAAAAGCAGGAACCCTTGCCTCCCCTGAAAGGGGTGAGCGCGTGCCGGTGGCACGCTGGTGCGAACCGACCGGGCTGAAAGCGAGAACACGTCCAGCACCGTTCTCGTTTTCAACTCGGTCGGGCCACACAGGAATAAAATGCCTGTCGCTGCCTTCTCGATTTGCCTCCGGCGCAGCCGGCAAATTCCAATTTATCGCACTACTTCCTCTGTCATTCTGAGGAACGCAGTGACGAAGAATCTCGCTCTTTAGTTGTTAGCTTTTAGTCGCTAGTTGTTAGAAAGGGCACCCAGCTAAATTATAGTTTAGCACTTGCCAGAGAAGCTTCCCCTTGAGGGGTGAGCGAGCGCAGAAAGCCATGGCTTTCTTGGCGCATCATGTGCGAACCGGTCTTCACTTCGTTACGGTCGGTGCTGAACGTGTGCCACCGGCACACAGCACCCGAAGCGAAGCGGAGACAGCTGTCATGCGTCAGCATGACTGATGAGGTGGAAAAACTTAAGCTTTGTCCTGTCTTGCCAGCTTATCCACCACCTCCGGCGGTCCCCCTGCCTCTCTCTTATCCTTATGCCCTTTCTAATTGCTCATTGCCTGTCCCTCACTGTTCATTCCCCACGCGTCCTTGCTCTTTTTTCTGTCATCCTGAACGAAGTGAAGCATCTCGTCCTTATCCTTATGCTCTTTCTAACATCTAAGTAACGAAAAGCCGGGTCAAGCCAATCTCGGCCTGACCCGGCAGCGCATGTACCGTCAACTATGCAGAAGCTGTTTCCCCATCAAAGGAACCGCATGGGGTCTACCCGGCTTCCGTTTTCATAAACCTCGAAATGCAGGTGGGGGCCCGTCACGTTTCCAGTGGCGCCCTCATACCCCACGATCGTTCCCTGTTCCACAAACTGTCCCTTGGAAACCGTAAGGCCGCTCAAGTGGGCGTATCTGGTGGTATATGTATCGTTGTGATAGATCAGCACGTAGTAGCCCCAGGAATCTCCCCAGGAATCATAATCATTGGCCGCGATGACCGTTCCGGATTCCGCCGCCACTACCGCGGTACCGTAAGCACCGGCAATGTCCATGCCCCGGTGTCCGGCATATCCGCCGTAATAGCAGGAAACATAGGAAACGCCGGGCAGGGGCCAAATGGGATGGAAGCCTTCCACGCCTCCTCCGCCGCTCCAGCTGATATCCCAGTGATTCTGATTCTGGTTCTGCTGTTGCTGCTTGCGCTCTTCCTCCAGCCTTCGCTGCTCTTCGATGAGCCGCTCCATTTCCTGGTCGTTCGCTTCCCGCTCCGCCGTGTTTTTATCAAGCTCCCGCTGCGTGGCATTCTCAGCCTCCTGCAGCTCAGCCAGCGCGCGGGCGTTCTCATCGTACAAAACGGTAAGCTCATCCTGCTGGCTTTCCAGCTCCTTTTTCAGCTCAGCCACCTTCCTTTTGCTGGCCTCGCATTCTTCTCTTGTGGCGCTGGTCTCGTCCATATAATCCTCGATCTGATCGATCATCTTCTGATCCCGGGAAGACATGGAATTGATCAGCTCGCTGCGGAGGGTGAAATCCGCAAAGCTGCTGGAATTCAGAAGGATCTCAAGGGTGGAGATGTTTCCCGCCTTATAGAGGACCTTCAGCCGCTCCTTGAACTGATCCATGGTGCTCTGGATCGTCTCCTGAGATTTTTCCAGCTTCATAGTAAGCTCGCTGATGGTCCCGTTGAGCTCGTCAATGTTCTTTCTGGCAAAATCCACCTGCTCCTGCAGCACATCGATCTTTCCCTGCAGCGTCTCCTGATATTCCCGCTTCTGGTTTTCGTCCTCCCGAAGCTGTGAAAGCTTTTCTTCCAGTTGGGCGGCCTGGTCCTCCAGCTCCTTTTGCTGGGTTTCCAGATCTCCCAGAGTAACGGCAAACACGCTGCCCGGCGTCATCAAGAGCATGGCGGCGGACAGCAGAAGAGCGCCGAAACGCCGCGTAAATTTCCTTTTTTGATTCATAAAGCTTTTCCTCCTACAAAGAACTCAGACTGAAGCTTTTGATTTACATAATTTTCTTGCCTATTGTACTCTCTTTCCCTCCATTTATTTTTCTGTTTTAGAATTAAGCTTGAAATTAATTCTTTCCTGGGGTTCAGTCTTCCACCCATCCACTATATATAGCGCAAAGCGATCGCGATTTCTGTCGTTTCCTGAAAAAACTTTTTCGCAAAAAAAGAAAAAGGCCTGCAAAAACCCACGGAAAACGGGTTTTGCAGTCCTTATCGCCGCCGTTGCGCGGTATATTGGTACCTGTGAGCGGGGGTGGGCGAATAAATGGGATTCTGGGAACGGTGGGGCCTTCCGGAGGTCCCGAAGGATCTCACAGGCTTTTTCCGCCGCTTGGGCCGGCAGCACAAATAGCCGGTAACGGCTACGCTGCAGCAGCCGATCCCCACAAGGCACCAGCCGGCAATGCCAACCTTTTCAGAATAGGAAGGGACCGTTTCGGGAAGAGGATCCTGCTGGGGATTCTTATAAGCCGAGCTTATGCTGATGCCCCACAGCACCAGAAACGCCAGCGCAATGGACGCGACCCACAGCCGAGTGTTTCGAAGTCCCATGTTGATCCTCCTTCCACCTCCATATATTGTATACCACATTTATCATACCACCTATTTATGGGGAATACAACTAAAATCCAAAAGAAAAATCCAGAAATCATAAATTTTAGTGATGTCCACTCTCCTATCGGCCCCGAAAAGGTGGATCTCAAGGTCGGTTTTCCCGTTTCCGGCGTCCACGGTCTGAAAGGGAGGCGTGTCGTCTCCGAAGCTCAGCCTTCTCCCTTCCGCGTCCACCTTCAAAAAACCGGCGGCGATCAAAAACAAAGCCAGGGAAAGGCTCAGGGAAAACCAGAAGCTTTTCCTGCTCTCCCGTTTTCCGGAGCCCCTCTTTTCCTCTTTCCTCCGCTTTCTTCGTTCCGCCGCTTCCCTTTGTTTTTCGCTTTTGTCTTTTTTCATGCTTCCCCCAAATTTTCCGCGTGATCTGCAGCGCCGGTTTTATCATTCCCCGTTTATCCTTTTTCAATCAATTCGGAAAAAACCTCGGAAAGAACTTTCCCCAGCAGCCCCGCGGCATATTTTGCTTCCGCCGCCGTGTTTACCTCCGTTCCCACCTCGACCAGCATAGAGCCTGAAGCGGCGTTCATATTATATTTGCTGTTGGAAAAATTCAGCGGCCGCATCAGGTTGGGATAAAGCTCCGTCCCCTTTTGCTGAACCCGAAGGATCAGGCGGAGGTTTTCTTCCCAACTGGGAAAATCTTCCCAGCTCCCGTCCGCGTTACACCCGGCAAGCAGCATGATCTGCGCGGATTTTCTCCCGCCGATCAACGCCGTGGGCTTATACTTTACCCCCTCCTGAGTGGTCATGGAATCCCTGTGTACGTCTATCGTCACCTGAATATCCGGATGTTCCGCCAGATTTTTCTGAATGACCTCCCATGACCTCGAATAAGATCCGTTATAAGCCGTGTCGTTCACTGTGGCGTCGTGGACTACCCCGAACCCGGCGGCCTCCAGAACGGACTTCAGCTCTTCCCCGGCCGCCACAACGCTGCGGTCCTTGTTTTGGGTGCGCGTGTCCATATCCGTATAATAGAATGGGGAAGGGGTTTGCAGATACGCCTCCGAGGTGTGGGTGTGGTAGATGAGGATCTCCACCCGACCGTCCCCGTGGAGCTTTATGGGAGGCTGCTTTTGAAGCTCCGCCTCAAGGTCCGTTCCGGAATCCGTGGTGTCCCGCACAAAAAAGTCCCCAACCGCTTCTCCCCCCGATATGGTGATCTCCTCCACCGGTCCGCTGGCCCTATTGGGGTCCGGCGTAGCCGAGGCGCCGGGCAGGGTCTCTTCCAAAAAAGGTACCACGCCGTCGTCAAGCATCAGCAGCTCATCTTCCCCGGAGGAAGCTTCTCCGAAAAGGCTTTTGTGGATATCCTCCGGGGAGAGCATTCCGGCCCCCTCTGCCTGGGAGACAGCCCCTGTCTGGGAGGCAGCCTCTGCCCCCGGGGCATCTTCCCCGTTTTCCCGGACCCAGCTTTTCAGCGTGCTTCCCGCGCACCAAAGACAAACGGAAAGGCAAAGAAAAGCGGGAACCGCCTTCCATGCCCGAAATAAAGGCTTCTTCATCAAACCATGGGCCCCTTTCGCATAGAGATTCTGTAATACCTTTGAACGGCTTGTTACGCGTTTTTTGCGTTCTCTTAAATTGTTTACAATTTCTTTCTTGCATTGCACGGTTTTGTTTTTGTATAATGAAATAATTCATATCGAAAAGCGAGCTTTCACGCCGGTTTCACCCTGAAACCCCATCAAACAACGGAAAGGATGAACGGATCATGTCAATTTATTCGGAAATTAAACCGGAGGTGCGCAGGCTTTCGGAGCTTTGTATGGAAAGCAGCCGGATCGACCCGGAGCTTTACGCAAAATATGACGTAAAGCGGGGCCTTCGCGACTTAAACGGCAAGGGCGTGCTTACAGGCCTGACAAATATATCGGAGATAGTGTCCTCCAAGACCGTAAACGGAGAAAGTGTGCCCTGCGAGGGCGAGCTTTATTACCGGGGCTACAACGTGGAGGATCTGATCCGCAGCCAGCCCAGGGACGACCGCTTCGGATACGAGCGCATCGCCTATCTCCTGCTGTTCGGCCGTCTGCCGGATCAAAACAGCTTCCGGGAATTCTGCGGGCTTTTGTCCTTTTACCGCACCCTGCCCACAAGCTTTGTGCGGGACATCATCATGAAAGCCCCCAGCGGCGACATGATGAACACCCTGGCCCGAAGTGTGCTCACCCTATATTCCTATGACGAAGACGCGGAAGATATTTCCGTTCCCAACGTGCTTCGTCAATGCATGCAGCTGATCGCCCTGTTCCCCCTGCTTTCCGTTTACGGCTATCAGGCCTACCGCCATTATCACGACGGCCAGAGCCTCTTCATCCACCAGCCGGATCCCGCTCTTTCCACCGCGGAAAACATCCTGAGGATCCTCCGGCCGGACTGCAAATATACGGAGCTGGAAGCAAAGGTGCTGGACATTGCCCTGATCCTCCACGCCGACCACGGCGGCGGCAACAACTCCACCTTCACCACCCATGTGGTTACCTCCTCCGGAACGGATACTTATTCGGCCATCGCGGCGGCTCTCGGCTCCCTGAAGGGGCCGAAGCACGGCGGCGCAAATATCAAGGTGGTCAAAATGTTTGACGAGATCAAACGGCAGGTAAACGACTGGAACGACGACGAGGAGATCACCGCTTACCTGAAAAAGCTGCTCCATAAGGAAGCCTTCGACCATTCCGGCCTGATCTACGGCATGGGCCACGCCGTCTACTCCATTTCCGATCCCCGGGCAAAGATCATGGCAAGCTTTGTGGAAGGGCTTTCCAAAGAAAAGGGCCGCACCGACGAATTCCGCCTTTATTCCAATGTGGAACGTCTGGCGGTAAAGCTTATCACCGAAGAGCGGAAGATCTACAAGGGCGTTTCCGCCAATGTGGACTTTTACAGCGGCTTCATTTACAGTATGCTGGACCTTCCCATGGAGCTTTACACTCCCATTTTCGCCATCTCCCGTATCGCGGGCTGGTCGGCTCACCGTATTGAGGAGCTGGTAGGCGGCGGCAAGATCATCCGCCCGGCCTACAAAGCCGTGCAGGAGCACCGGGCCATAAACTAAAAACCGGCGGAGCAAAAGCTCCGCCGTTTTTTGCTGCTGCATATTGGATTTTCAATATATTATGGGATCCTTCCCTGACTTACCCCAAAAATCTGTATAGGAACGTTACGATCTGGCCGCGGCTGCAGTCATTATGAGGACTGAACGTGGTAGTGCTGGTGCCGGTGGTGATACCGTTTTCCACAGCCCATGCCACGGAATTCGCATAGTACACACTGGGTGGAACATCCCGGAAGGGACTAACGGAAGGAACCTCCGGCATCCCCTCCATGCGATGCATGAAGCATACGATCTGAGCTCGGGTACATTTGTCATTGGGAGCGAATCGGTTTTCGCTCACACCGCCGGTAATGCCGCGCTCTGCCGCCCAGATCACAGCGTCATAATAGTAATCGCCTTCCGCAATATCCGTAAATTTTGTTTCAGCGTTCAGGGATTTCGGCGAACCGGCAGCACGCCACAAGAAGGTAACCGCCTGTGCCCGGGTACAAACCTGATTGGGACTAAAGTGGCTCCGATCCGTCCCGGCGGTAATGCCCTTTTCCACAGCCCAATCCACGGCGGCTGAGAAATAAGCGCCGTTGGGAACATCGATAAATTCATTTTCCTCCGTGGGGTCCAGAAGCCCGTCGTCCTCTCCCAGCACCCTGACATAGCAGACCGTTTCCAGCCGCCCGCAGGTCGCGGTGATCTTGACAAACCCGGGGCTCACCCCTGTGATCTGCCCGTTTTCCACAACGGCGATTTCCCGGTCGCTGCTGCTCCAGGAAATGCTTCTGTTCGCGCTGCTCTCCGGGAGGATCTCCACGGAAAGGGATTTTGTCTCTCCCGGAGCGATTTCCAAAAAGCTTTCGGAGATCCGAAGGGATTCCACCTCCGCTTCAGAAACCTTTACCGTACAGGTTCTGGAGAAATTCCCCGCTGTGGCGGTAATAACTGCTCTGCCGGATTTCAGAGCTGTAAGTCTGCCGTTTTCCACCTGTACAATCCCCGGCGCACTGGAGCTCCAGATAATCGACCGGTTCCCTGCGTCCGCCGGGTATACAGAAGCCTCCAGTACCTGGCTTTCTCCTGGTGAAAGCTCCAATTCGGAGGCGCTGAGCGTCAGCCCCTCTACCTCTTTTGAAATTACAGTAATTCGGCAGGAATCCTCCTTTCCTCCGGCGTTGACTTTTATATAGGCGTTTCCTGCCTTTTTCGCAGTAACAAGGCCGGTAGAGGAAACAGAAGCAACAGAAAGATCATCGCTGCTCCAGGAAACAGAACGATCTGTAGCGTTGGAGGGATAGACGGAAGCGTTCAGCTGAATGGTATCTCCAATCCGAAGCTCTGCGGAAGCCCGATCCACTGAGACAAAGCTTACTTTGACAGGTTCCACCGTCACGCGGCAAGAGGCGCTTTTTCCGTCTGCCGTGGCAGTTATGGTGACGGTACCGGGATTCCTGGCAGTGACGACTCCTCCACTTACAGAAGCTACACTGGAATTGCTGCTGGACCAGGTGACCGCCCGATTCGTGGCGTTGGAAGGTGACACAGAGGCGGTAAGCAGCTCGCTTTGCCCCACCGTCAGATTGAGACTGCTCTTATTCAGTGACACACTGGAAACTCGCAAAGGGTTTACTGTCACAGGGAGAACAGCACGGTACAAAACATTCTTTTGACTGTCTGTCAAAGCAACCGTTATCGGAACATATCCCGCGGCGCGACCGGTTAAGGTGAGACTCGCCTTTCCGGCTTGATAATTTGCCGATCCCCAGGAGGCAGAGACATAGTTGGTGCCTGCAAGATCGAACCACATCGAATTGATCCCGCTCCCTTTGAAGTCAAAGGCAATGGTTTTACTAGCGCCAACGTCAAGGGCTACGGAACTGACTGGAAACGTAATGCTGCACGGAACATATGCTTCGCTCACCGTGAATTTTTGATCTATGCTCGATTTTCTCGACCCGTTATGCGCATCCATACGAATACTATAGGTTCCGGCCTTGGCGGGCTTATAGGACACAGAGCCGGTAAACTTCAGCTTTGTAAAAACATTATTTCCCGCATTAAAAGCGCCACCGTCCCAAATGCTGACGCTGTACTGCTCCGCGCCTGTGGCGGAGGGGGCAATGGTCACGGTTTCGCCCAGGGTATAGCTGGCTTTAGTATTCGTTTTCAAATTTGTGGGTAAACCGGGTATAGGCAATGCGTCGCTGGTCCAAATCTGATGCTTGCTCCCGTTATAAGCCCTGACACAGACATTGGAGCCGTTTGCATTGCCTGTGGCGGTCAGCACTAAGCTTGGGTCGTATGCAGAATACAAAATAAACCCGCCCATAGCCTCCACATACTCTGGAATCCAGGTCTGCGTGCTGTGCTTGGTGGTCGTCCAAGCACACACGTTTGAATCAGCTTTAGGCGCGTCGCCATAAATATTGACCACCCTTGAAGTGGCGCAGCGGGGAACCAGCAAATATCCTGCGCCGTTTTTGACAAACTTAAAATCCTCTCCACTGCCGCCGGTCCAGGCATTGACTGTAATATTCGCGTTGTTCGCGCTGCTGTTACCGCTGACATTCAGATAAGACTTTGAACCCGAATTGCGAACGGTGACATACTGATCTGTCTTGACGGAAACGATGGGACTGGGAGTCGAGGAGCCGAAATGAACAACTACCATATGGGAGTATCTTCTCTTGCATTCATAACAGTTACCCACATAGGCAGGCGAATTATTCTGTGCCCCGTTATGCTGATAAACATTGACATAGTTTCCCGAAACATCGCTGACTATGGCTGTATGCTGGTAAGGCCCTCCCGTGCTATCATGCGGGCACCCCTGGCAAAGCCAGAAGAGGATATCGCCTTTTGAAACCTTTCCCTTGTTTGCAGAAACCTTTATCCCATCAGAAGCCAAATTATTATTGGGGTTTTGGGTTTTTTCAGGTGTCAAATACGTAATAGTAGCAATCCTGGCGCCTCTTACCACTTCATTGTTAAGCTCGTTGTAAAGGTTTGTACACTCGGTGTCCCAGGAGGTCAACCCACCGGCTTTTAAGCAATTGCTGACAAATTCGGCGCATAAACCTACCCCGTCGTCCCAATGCTCTTTTGCATAGCTTAACGCTTTTGACGCATTATACGATGTTGCGGCCGAAGCAGAAAGAGGTATGCAGGCTACGAAAAAGCACAAACACAAAATAAGAGAAATCATTTTTTTCATTGAGAACATCCTTCCTTTTTTAGCAAAACTACCACGATGTTTAAAGATGCACCAATTTATGAAAGCATTCCCTCCTTTACTGCCGGAATATCTTCCAGCTCGTCCAGATACGCCTGATATTCCTCCTCTGTAATGGGAGAATCATTTGCCGAATAGCTGGGATTTTCATAATCGTACCCATCATAGATCACAGAAAAATCGCAAACCAGTTTACCGTCTTTCAAGCAATAATATCCAAAATCGTGGTACATCATTCCGTTATTCAGCGAGTCATACACCAGCGCGTGATATTGGGGAGAATATCGTATTCCTTTACAATACTGGGTTACCTTTGAAAGCTTTCTCGATAGCTCTGATGATTTCTCTGTAAAAACTGTTTCTATTTTCCTTGTCTCTTTATCGCATGTCAGAAGTGAATAGAAAAAGAAGTAAGAATTTTCACTTTCTTGCTTATCGAAAAGTATCTCCTCCCAGCCATCGCCGTCCAGATCAAAGATTTTATAGCTGATAGGCATAGCGGTCGGCCACCCCGTTTCTTCAAGGGCTTGGATGTACTGGTGGTACTCACCGGAGGAAATCAAGTTCTCCCAAATCTGCACCGCACCGGTTTCTCCCGCTGGGCTGGCTGGAATTTCCGCCGGCACGCGTTCACCCGTCTTTTTCCAATACAGCTTACTGCTGCCGTCATAAGCGGTCATGACCAAATATAATTCTGAATTTGTCTCCTCTATAGAAAGAGCGCCGGTTTCTCTTTCACCGGTTTCGTAGGTCTCAATTTCATAACACAGAGCAGCGCAGTTTTTATCAAATTCCCACGTTCCTTCTCCGCCATGACCCGCCGCGATGGAGTAAGAAAAAGCAAAATCGGTACCTATCGTCATTGTGTAGCCATATCTGATTGATGAGCCAAACAAATCCATTAATGACTCACCGTTGACAGAATTCGTTTTTTCCGGGTCTATTTCCCATTTCCCAATTAACTGATCGGAAAAATCTTCCTCCGATTCCCGCTCGTCAAAATAGTATTGCATAGAGTAATCAACATTCACCGTTTGTCCCTCATACTCCATGGGGGTTGAAAACTGTATGAAAAGTGCGGCAAGCTTGCCAGTTTCCGGGTCAATAGTCGCCAGAACGTCCATGTCGACAGCTTCAAGCTCACCCACTTTTTCATACATGGTTGTGTACCGCCAGAGATTACCGGCATCGGGCTCCACCTGAGCGATCATATGAATTTCGTTTTCGTGTTGTACGGAAAACGAGACCGCGTCCTCCGTGATATTTTCCGGAAAATGGTACTCTGAACTCAAGCCGACGGTCGCTGTCCAGCCCTCCGGCTTGACATATTCATAAGCCGCGCCTTTTTCCGTCGGGCTGGAAATGCTGTACTCCACGCGGTTTTCCCCGTCCACCGCCATGGAAACAGTTCCGCTTATCTGCGTTTGCAACGGATCGTCTTCCCGGTATCCGTCAATATTCAGAGAATACCCCATCGTGGCTTCCGTCTGTTCCGGTGGATCGGTTTCCGGCAGTGTAATTTCCGCACGCATAGCCATTGTTTCCGTCCAGCTTCCGGGTGCGTGAAGCGCCTGAACAGCCTCCAAATAGGCGGCGTAGGCTTCGCCCTGTTCCACTACCGCGCCCCAGTCTGGAACGATTTCCGGGGAAAGCCCGCTGTCGTTGTTTTCAATCATGTTCCACTGCTCTTCATCGCCTTCATAGTATACGTTTTCCGGCTCCGGGCAGTCTGTAAACGCGTCCTGCTCTATGCGGGAAACCGTATTGGGGAACACAACGGACGAAATGTTCCGGCAGCCGGCAAAGGCACTTTTCCCTATGGAAGTGACGCCTTTTTGAAGAACGATATGACGGATTGAATCGACCTTGTCGTGCCAAGGCGCGGGATTTCCACTGCTCCAATTCCACATCTTTCCCGAACCGGAGATAGTTAAAGTGCTTCTGTTTACCACCCATTCCAAATTTTCTCCGGCACGGTTTCTCGGAGATTTCAAGCCATTTTCAACCAGGAAAGAGGACAAAAAAGGAATATGTATCACGTCAAAACAGGCAAGTCCTACCGTGCCGCCAAGCAACAGTATCACAACCGCCGCGAGAATGATTGCCAGTCTTCCCCTGTGTGTCTGTTTTTTCTGAGAAGGCGTAGCATAAGTCTGCGTTACCCGAGTCTGGTGCTCCGCAGGCGGCGTCTGGAAAGATAAAGGCGTTTGCAGCTGCTGAGCATTCCGGGCCGCAGTAGGCGCGCCGCAGGAAGGACAGAATTTGTCTTCGGGCTGTATCTCAGCCCCGCACCGGGTACATTTCATAGTTTGTTTTCTCCCTTCACTCCGATAAAATTTCCGCACTGTAGAACGTCCAGCGGCGCTCGCCGTCAATCAATTCCAGGGCGCAGTGGTACCGGTATTGAGGCGATGCAAAATCCGATGTATATGGAGATACATTTTCACCGCAAATTTGATAGCTTCCATCTTCCTGTCGGTCAGCAGAAAGGATACTCATTTCAAAAGGCATACTTCCTATTCCTGCTTTTCGATGATAGTACTTTCTGTCCAAATAGCACATTTCTACAAAGTTTGGCTCGTACTCGTATTGCAATTCGATTCGCAAAGAATGGTCTGGCATCATATGAAAAATGTTTTCCAGAATCCAGTCCATCTTTTCAGCCGGATACACCTCATACGCCTTAGGGCTTCCTATAAAATATTTGTCCTGGATATTTTCTTCAGAGAAAAATCCCATTTTTGCTGCTTCTTCTCCTGAAAGATATTCGACGTCTTCCTCACCCCAATAATAAAAATGCAGAGGTAACATATCTCCCAAAATAAGTTCAGTCATCTCTGCACTACTGGCGGTAAAAACGTCAAATGGAAAACCTACTAGCATATTGATTTTACTCAGCATATTTTCCAATTCGTTAAAATCTTCCTCAGTGGCTTCCAGATTTTGCGTTTCGTCCGATGTATTCTCCGTACTCTCTAAGGAATCAGCGATGACAGAAAGCCCATATGCTGTAAAGATATTGGAAACCGGTCCGGGCAATTGAGATGTCAAAACACCGGCAAGCATGATCGCCTGATTTCCCAGCCCTGCGTGGTTCACGACTGGCGTTGCGCTTTCCTCCGCGTGAACCGGAAACACCGTGGCTGTGAAAAGCACAGTAAAGCAGAGCACCAGCATTCGTTTTCCAAAATTTCGCTTCATGGTTTTCCCTCGCTTCTACTTTAATCGGACTTGCCAACCCTTCTTTTTCGGATAGTGCTAAAAAATGGAACTGCTGCCACCCCAGAAGTACCAGGAATTCCCAATTTTTATGGTTGTAATTTCCATGGTACGATTGCCAAGCTCCTCTCCGTCGGACAAAACAGTCAATTCAACCGAGACGCGTTTTGCTTCTTTCACTTTGAGCTGGTAGCGTTCTTGAAGTTCTTCCTGTAAGTCTTCCAGTTCGTCCGAATCATAATCTCTAGTTTCCACAATTTCATAGGTGGTTTTCCAATTGTCGTAATAATTGTCAAGAGTATCTATATAATCCTGCAACTGTTCAGATACCTTTTCAACACCTTCCTGTCGTGTGATATATTCATCGTCACAGGCATCTTCAAAAACTGCCTTGGGAATTAATTCCACCATTTTTGCCCCATCTGCGCTGAAGGAAGCTTTTACATATTGGTCTACCACTTTCTTGTAGCTGCGCCCGCCAAACAGGGAAATACACAGTACCAGCACCAAAAGAACTGCTATGGCGATAAGGCCCGTTTTAATTGACCTTTCCACGGTCGTCTTCCGTCTGTCGGGGCACACATAGTTTTTTTCTCCTGCTGCCGGAACAACGTTTAACTTTGCGCCGCAAGCAGCGCAGAAGCTTTTTCCCTCCATAACGGGAGCGCCGCAGTTAGGGCAGAAACTCTTTTTGGGTGCGGGAGCGATTTCTTTTCCGCAATTCGGACAAGTAACCGAACCGTCCGGGATTTGTTGACCGCAATTTCCACAATACATCATTCATTTCTCCTTATAAAAAATTGATAACTGCCGCTATTCATGTGCTTTGATTAGCTCAATGTTGTATTTTTCAATTTCGGAAAGAAGCGTTTCGCTGAATTCCTCTGGCTCATACCTTCCCCGATACCAGGACTTGGAGTTAAAATATTCCTGCAGATCCTGGCTGTGAAATTTTCGTCCATGTCTGGCGTAAATTTCATTCCGAGCCAGTTCCAGTTGCCTGTTTGAAAGCCCTGCAAAATCGGATTCCGTCAAGCGGCGGGAAGAACTGGCTGGAATCACATAATCGCTTTCGGGAGAAGCTGAGCCGGTCAACTTGTTTTCCGCCTCTTTGAGGTATTCAATATTTTTCTTTTCTATGTCGGAAAAAACAGATTCAGAAAAATCAGTGGGATCAATTGTGCCTTGATACCAGCTCTGCGCTTCAAAATATGTGCGGACGTCATTGTCGGAAAATTTTCTGCCATGCCGGGCATAAATTTCATTCCTTGCCAGCATCAGGTCCTGCTCTCTCAGCCCCGCAATGTCGTTGTACGTCAGCAGCCGCGAACTGCTCTGCGGCAGAATATACACAGGCTCTTCCGCAGGGAAATCATCTGCCGGACTCGGAGTAGAAGAAGCTGACTCTTCTGAGAAAGGAGACATAGGAGGAACTGCCGCCATACTGCTTTCCGTTTTTCTGTCCACTTCAATTTCTCTATAAGGACGACTCTCCAAAGCGGATACTCTATCGGTATCTACAGCTTCTGAATTTGCCATGCAGAAACTGCTTTCTTCAGACTTTCCAGATAAATTTCCCTTTCCAAGCCAAGCAGAAATTTGAACAAATCTACTGCAAATTAGCGCCGCTGCAAGACCGGCAACGACCAGCACAGGCAGAATGATTACAACTGCCATTTTTATGGTATGATCGGTAGCCTTTCTTTTTTCTTTTTCATCTCTGGAAGGCTGCGTATAAACGGGAATACGATCCGTTTGTGGCGATGCTACAGGTCGACCGTCACCCGTTAAGGAACTTTGCCGTTTCTTCGTACAATTTGGACATTGTCCTGTTTGTTCGTCCAATTTTGAGCCGCATATCCCGCAAAACCTTGCCATGATATTCCTCCTGATATGAAAAGCTGTTTCCCGCTATTTTCCGGCAGGCAACACTATTTTGCATTTTTTGTCAAAATCCTAATTCGACTCCAATCTGCTTCCACATTCCGTACAAAATGAGGTCTTCTCTCTGATTGGAGCGCCACAATGGGGGCAGACCTGTCCGTCCGGCTTCGAAGCGCTCTCTGCTGGGGATTCAATTACAGATTCCTCTACAGATGACGGCTCTGCTATGGCGAAGCCGCCGACCTCTATCGGACTCCCACAGGAAGTACAGAACCGAGTTCCGCTGACTACCATGGATCCGCATTTTGAACAACGTATCATATTCATTTCTGCCGTGCTCTGTTGAGGCAGCGGAGTACCACAGGCATTGCAGAAAGCTGCTCCGGCAGGAACCTCAGCGCCGCATTTTTCACAGCGCTTCACACCTTTGATATCCTGCGCCTGCTGACGATATTCTGCAATTTTATGCGCTGTTTCCCGAATCGTGGCAATGATTTCTGCAAATTCCTTTTCTGAAGTATCCGGGTGTCTCTCAACGTACAGCTTACCTATTTGATAATAGAGATTATCAAGATTTCCTTCTTCCGTAGAAATTGCGGAATTGATTTTGGCAAGATCCGCCATATCCTTCGTCTTTTGTACTGCGGATTGTCCCACCTGCGTGATTTTTTTGCTGAGGTCATCAAAGAACGGCATAGTATTCATGCACCTTTCTATGTAATGTTATTTTCATCTACCAAACGTTACCCGGCTCTTCTCATAACTTCCTGTATTTTGGTTCTGTAGGTAAAAATCATCATTCCGAAGATGCCTGAGGCAGTACCGGAACATATGCCGGAAAGAAAAGCCCAAAAACCGCCGCCGGAGAAAGCTGAAACCAATGCGCTGATAACTGAAACCCCCGCACCGATAAACAGCAATACACCTACATATCTGGATATCTTATCAGAAGCTATGTTTGTCAGCGCCGTCTGCTTTATAGTCATAATAGTCTGTAAGGATTTCCATAAATAGAGCGCCAAAGGAACGGCTATCAGTGCGACTACGAACATCATTGCCACCAAAATTCCCGTTGCAGAGTCGCTGTACTGCCCCAGCTCAGATGCCAGAACGATCAGAAGTATTTCTGCTGTTAAAATCGCAATTCCAAACCCTACAAAATTGATGATCGTGATGACCTGGATCATGGTTATTCCGGTCACTTTTATGCAGTTCTTTTTCACAGAAGACCAGAACATCCACAGCCCAACCGCTATCAGTATATTGGGGATCTGTGACGTGATCGACAAGAAAGCGCTTGCTCCGTTCACCGCGTTTTTAATCGTACGTATCTCATCGCTGACTCCAAAAGCAGAAGCGTATTGCATTAAGGTTCCGAACAGAGAGTTTGATGTATTAACCGAGACGATAATACCGAGAAAAATGGCAAGCGAAAATGCGGCAAATGCAATCAGCGTAAGCGGGGATTCACACATTTCCTTAATAACTCCATAGGCGGAAGCCGCATGCGATGCTGGGGCAAAACTACTGCCAGAAGGTGCGGCTGGAGTTTTCTTATCCGTCGGAAAAGGTCGATAGGAGCGGCTGGAAATATCCGTGTATGCTTTAGGCACCTCGCCAATGAAAGAAATCTTCCCCCCACAGTCAGGACAGAATTTTACTCCAGCAGGCAATTTGGCACCGCAATTGGGACAAAACCTTTTTTCGGAAGAAGGTACTGCCGCTGTAAAGCTTTCTGAAGAAGAGACTGCCTCAGGTGCTTCATTTTTATATGTATCAGAAGAAACCGTAGCAGGCGGCGAGCCAAAATCATCCGCTTTTCGAAGCGGGGAAACAGAAGCGCCCATAGTGTCGCCTACAATCTTTCCACAGGCCGGGCAAACTTTGCTTCCTTCCGGCATTTCCTGACCGCATTGAGTACAAATCATAACTGGACCTCCTCAAACAAAAATGTATATCAGGTAAACTGCTAGAGCAGATTTCCCACTTTTCAAAACGGGCCAATATTATTTATATAGTTTTGAAACAACGAATAATGCTCTGAAAAGCCTTGCAGATCCCCTTACTTTCAAGGATGCTAAAAAGCATCTCAAAACCGGTGTTATGACAAAATGTTAAGTCAGCTATCATTATATTGACATTTTGTTAATTAGTCAAGGCAATATAACGGTAAAATCGGTAAAATACCGACATTTTGTTTGATTTCATGAATTTTATAGTTTGGCAAGGTATACTACCCTTAGAAAACCCAGGGGGTGAAAAAATGCAGGAAAGGCTCCGGGAATTGCGCCTTCAAAGGGGAAAGACACAGCAGGAGCTGGCCGAGATTCTGAATATCACCAGCTCGGCCTACAGCCTTTATGAAACGGGAAAGCGTCAACTCAATTATGAAAGCCTGCTTATTCTGGCTGACTATTTTAATGTAAGCCTGGATTACCTTTTCGGCCGCTCTGAGGTAAAAAAGCTTCCTGTGGATTTTACGCCCGATGATATGTATTTTTTGAAACAGTATCACGCCTTGGACGAGCGCGGAAAAAATACCATGCGGGCGTTGCTGAACTTTGAATGCGATTTTGAAGAAGGAAATCTTTAAAAACAATAAACGCCAAAAACCGGCGGGGCTTTTGCTCCGCCGGTTTGTTTAGATGCTGGATATTGGAAAGGGAATTCAGAGCCAAAGGGCTATTTCTTTTTTACCGCCGCCAAGCCTCTTCTCTGTCATTTGCTGAGAAATAGCAATGCTTGCATTGCTATGCGATGAATCTCGTTCTTAAGTTATTAGCCCTGAGTTGTTAGTCATTAGAGACCCGGTCTCCTTGACCTTTTGCATTTGACCTTTCTAACGGCTAACATCTGATATCAGACAACTGCCCTTTTTCCAGCCTCAAAAGATATTCCTTTTTGTCCTCCCCGCCGCCGTAGCCGGTCAGGGCCCCATTTTTCCCAATCACCCTGTGGCAGGGAATGAAAATGGAAATGGGGTTCCTGTTGTTCGCCATTCCCACCGCCCGCTGGCCCTTTGGACAGCCCACCAGACAGGCGATCTCCTGATAGCTTCTGGTTTCGCCGTAGGGAATGGTCAGCAGGGCCTTCCAGACAGCTTTCTGAAATTCTGTGCCCTTCGGCAAAAGGGGCAGATCAAACTTCCTCCGCTTTCCTAGGAAATATTCGTTTAATTCCTCCTCAGCCCGGAGCAACAGAGGCGTTTCCTCCTTTTCCCTCTCCGGCGCTTCTCCCGTAAACAGCAGCTCTGTAATGAAATCCCCTTCCTGTGCCAGCCAAAGCTTCCCGATGGGGGAATTGATGACCCGTACCCATTTTTCCATTTTTTCCTCTTTTCCCGCTGCTTTTCCGAAAAGCAGCCTTTTTATTTTTCACAAAACCAATTTCTTACAATAATTGCAATCCTGGAAAACTCGTGGTATAATAAGCAAGCTCTTTTATCAAGCATATTTCCGGAAACGCCCGGCATAAATACAGGAGGCCCTGCCATGTCCTTTCGCCGTATGATCGCATGTCTTATCTTTCTTTCCCTGCCTCTTTTCTCCTTGCAGGCTCTTGCGGAGGAAGACCCCGCTTCTCCTCAGATCTCCGAAACAGCATATTCCGCCCCCTCCACGGCAGATCTGGAAGACGGCTCCGACCCCCAAACCCCCACCGAGGAAGAAAATCCCTCTGAAGAAGCTCCTGCGGAAGACGGAGAAACCACTCCCGAACAGCCTGGTTCCGCACCCTTTGTCCCCCTTTGCGAAGAAGTGGGCGACCTTCTGGAAACGGAGGAGCACGGCTCGTATATTGCGGGCTTTCAGGGAAAGT
This sequence comes from uncultured Acutalibacter sp., assembly GCA_964577585.1. Taxonomy (GTDB): domain Bacteria; phylum Bacillota; class Clostridia; order Oscillospirales; family Acutalibacteraceae; genus Acutalibacter. The sequence continues at coordinate 20,815 of CAZNZS010000012.1, read as the reverse complement.
TCCGACCCGCCGGCAATCTTACAAGAGCCGAGACCGCTCAGATTTTCTATAACCTGCTGAAAAATCAGCCGGAACCCGTATCCGGCTTTTCCGATGTACCCGAAACCGCCTGGTACCATGAGGCCGTCTGCGCCCTTGCCTCTCTCAAGGTCATAAACGGCTATCCGAACGGTACCTTCAAGCCCTCCAACAGCATCACAAGGGCTGAATTCGTGACCATCGCCGCGAAATTCGGCGCTCTCCTGGAAACAGACAGCAGCTTTCCCGATGTGAAGGAAACCTACTGGGCTTCTCAGGCCATTTCCTCCGCTGCCGCTCACGGCTGGATCCATGGCTACGAGGACGGGACCTTCCGCCCCGAAGCAAAGATCACCAGAGCAGAGGCCGTTACCCTGATGAATAATATGCTGGGCCGCATGCCGGATGAGAACATACAGGATCTGTATTTCACACGGGAATTCTCAGATGTTTCCCGGTCCTATTGGGCTTACGGCCAGATCTGCGAAGCCGCCACAGACCACAAGTATACAAAGGATGGAGAGAAAGAAACCTGGACCTATCCCGACCGTTACGATGGTACCGGTTGGGGCGCGGAGAACGGCATTGTCTTCTATGAGGACCCCGAAACAGGGGAGCATCTCAAGGGCTTTCAGCATATCGGCGAATACACCTACTATTTCGAGCCCGAAGAGGGCGCCCTGCGAACCGGCTGGCAGGAAATAGACGGAAAGCATTACCTGCTTCCGGCGCGAAACCAGCCCGCTCCCTCCTTTGATATAGAGGAATACCTGACCCTTGTCAATTACAACCGGGCCTCCCGGGGATTTGACGATATCAAGTACATCACCGTCCATTATACCGCCGAGCCCGGCGACACAGCCCGCGGGGAATGTCAGTCCTTCTACAGCTCCTACAGAGCCGCCTCCGCCCATTTCTTTGTGGACCAAAGCGGTATCTGGCGCTGCGTAAGGGACAGAGATATTTCCTGGCACTGCGGGGCCAATACCTATTATCATGATTCCTGCCGCAACTGGAATTCCATCGGCATCGAGATGTGCTGCCGCAAATCCAGCACCTACACCGTTTCGGCATATGACGACGACTGGTACTTTGCCGGAGGCACCCTGGACAACACCGCCTCTCTGATCCGTTATCTGATGATGCGCTATGGCATTCCCATGGAAAATATCGTCCGCCACAACGATGTTTCCCACAAGATCTGCCCCGCGCCGTATGTCAATGATTTTTCCGCCTGGCAGAACTTCCTGCAAAGGGTAGACGGGGGTCAAAGCGGCTATAATGGCTCTTACACGGCCCGCGTTACCGTGTCCTCTACCACGCTGCATTCCGGCCCCAGCTCAGGCTCCGCCGTTGTGGGTGCCCTCTCTAAGGGCGATACCGTAACCGTGCTGGAAGAGCGGGGAAAAGACATCATCGCCGGCGGCCGCTGGGCAAGGACCCCGGACGGCTGGATCCATTACGCCTATATTTCCAGAATGTAGCTATTTTATCAGCAGATCGCCGTATTCCGGATGCTGCTCGAACCAGGTCACGGCATAAGAGCAGGTAAGCCTTGTCTTCCTGTTTTCCCGGCGCAAAAGCTCCGCCGCCTGGGTCAGAAGCTCCGTTGCCACACCCTTCCCGCGAAGGGAGGGGTGAACAAAAGTGTGGTCAATATCGGAAACGCCATCCTCCCCTATGGGGAAGGTGACCTCCGCCAGAACCGTTCCGTCACCGTCCAGCGCGAAAATGCGCTCCGGTGTGATCTGAAACTCCATAATCTCACCCTGCTTTCAAAAGATTTTACGCATGTAAGGATCTGTCAGACCGGCAAGAGCTTGCCGGCCCGGCACTTTCCTTAAGTATATTCCCTCATCGGCTTTTTGTCCATATTCCAATGCTCCACAGGAAGGAACTACCCTATGAAATGGCTGATCGCATCCGACATTCACGGCAGCGCTTCCTGCTGCAGGCAGCTGCTGGCGGCTTTCCGCGGGGAAAAAGCGGATAAGCTTCTGCTTTTGGGAGATCTCCTTTATCACGGCCCAAGAAACGATCTGCCCGATGCCTACGCCCCAAAGGAAGTGATCTCCATGCTGAACGCCGAAAAGGACCGCATCTTCTGCGTGCGCGGCAACTGCGAGGCCGAGGTGGACCAAATGGTGCTGCAATTCCCCGTACTGGCTGAATACTGCCTCCTGGAGGAAAAGGGACGTCTTATTTTCGCCACCCACGGCCACCACTATAATCTGGCTTCGCCCCCTGCCCTCAGGGAAGGGGATGTGCTGCTCCACGGCCACACCCATGTGCCCGCGAAGGACTGCTCCAAGGGCTTCTGGTATCTCAATCCCGGCTCCGTTTCCCTGCCGAAGGAAAATTCCCCCAGAGGCTACATGACTCTGGAAAACGGGGAGTTCCTGTGGAAGAAGCTGGACGGGGAGCAATACGATTCCCTCTGTCTTTGAGCATTTACAGCAGAGTATATTCCAGATTTTCCCATTTCAGCCGGCTGCCGATATCGATCCCCTCCGGCAGAAGCGCCATGGCGACCACCATGGGTTCGTCGGGGTATTCCGTATCTGTGCGGAACAGATACGCGTATTCTCCCTGGATACTGTCTACTTCAAAATAATAAGGGCCCATTTTGCACACACCTTAAAATGGATTTTCCCGCCGGTCCGGAGCTTTCCGGCCGGCGGCTTTCCTTTTTGCCTCCGCTTCATAAAATGCAGCCCCGGAAGCATAGTGCTGCCGGGGCCGCAAAGCGGAGCTTACCGTTATTCTACCGGGAACAGGGGCAGCTCCTCCAGGAAGATGATGTCGTCCCTCTTGGCGGCGTCGCCCTCGGCCAGAATGGCGGCCCGGGCCACGATAATGCCTCCGGCCTTTTCCACCAGGCGCTCAATGGCAGAAAGGGATTCGCCGGTGGAGATCACATCGTCCACCACGGCGACCCGTTTTCCCCTGAGAAGCATGGCGTCCTTGCCGTCCAGGCAGAGGGTCTGCTTCTTCTGGGTGGTAATGGACACCACCTCATCGGTCAGCGGCTTGCTCATGTATGGCTTAACGCTCTTGCGGGCCACGATGTAATAGGGCAGGCCCCGCAGTCGGCACAGCTCATGGACCAGGGGAATGCCCTTGGCCTCGGCTGTGATGATATAGTCCACCTGGGGAAGCTTGGCCTCGATCAGCGGGGCGGCCTTGGTGACGATCTCGCAGTCGCCCAAAATCACAAAGCTGGCGATGCACAGGGAATCGGATACCTGCATGATGGGAAGCTGACGGGTGACTCCCGCCACCTCCAAAGTATAATACTGTTCCATAAAAGCACTCCTTTCCTTACAGCACAAGACCGGTCCAGCCGATGAGCAGCTTCAGGGCAATACCGGCCAGCATGCCGAAGAAGGGGTCGAATACGGCAGTGACGGACATGGTGACCGCGGCGATCACAGAGCCGCCGGCTTCCGCTGCGGCAAAGGCCGCGGCGCCATCGCCGGGGATGGTGACAAACGCGCCCAAAATGAACAGGAAGCCCGCAATGGACTGGCTGGGCACGAATTTACCGATTTTGGGCAGCAAGCCGAAGAACAGGATCAGGGCCATAACGGCCATCATGATCACACCGGACCACACTGCGTGGGGAGCCGCTCCGGTAGCGGAGATAATGGCCTCTACAGGGCCGCCGCCGAACAGGGAGCTGACCGCGTCGGCCAGGCCGGAATACACGGTAAGATGGTCCACGTTCATGTTTGCGCCGGACATGCCGCCGGTGATATTGCCGAAGGCGATGTTGGCGCCTATGGTCAGGCAGGCCAGAGAAAGAGCACCCCGGATCACAGTGGGATTCACGGTGGGCTTTTCCAGCTTCAATCTGCACATTTTCTCCGCAATGGCGTTTTCGCCCAGCTCCTGCCCGGCGATTTTTGCCGCCGCGCTGGAAATGATCAGGGAACCCACAATGGTGTATACCAGAGCGTTTCCGGGATCCAGGGCCTTGGTAACAAGGTAGATGATCACCGCGGAAGCCACAGAGATCCAACCCACCAGGGGATTCTCCTTTACCATGCCGAAAGCCACCTTGACCAGCATAAAGCCCACGCCTGCCATCATGGCGTGTACAATGGCGTCACCCGCGAAGGCGGTGATGGCGGAAAGAGCTCCGGTCAGGCCTAAGATTACCATGATGAGGCCGCCGAACATGACCATGGAAAGCCTGTCCCGGCGGTTTTTACCCATATTGCCCGCCAGCACGATGGTTTCCGCCTGGAAGGAAATGGGAGCTACCGAGCCCAGCGCTCCGCAGGCCGCCGCGCCGATAACAAAGCCCAGCGCCGTGGGCACGGACGCGAAGCCGTAGCTAAGCGCCAGCAGGCCCTGGGGAATGCCGTTGAGCACTACGCCGATGGCTGCCAGAATGTCTTGAAAGATCTCCAAAATAATACACCTCTCTGCAAACAGAATTCAGGCGCGTCTTCTTCAGATTCCGCCCATTTTCCAGTTTACTGGAAAGCGGGGCTTTTTTCAAGAGCGAGCCCCCACAAATTCGCCTCTTGCCCAAAGGGAGTTTTTGTTAAGTATTTAAGTATAGGAAAGGGGGATCCCTCTCAGACCGCAAAAAGTGAGAAGGAGCTTCCTCACTTGACAGGGAGAGCATTTGCGGAGATAATGGAAAGGAATTTGGGGGAAAGCCCGGCTTTGCCCCCGCTGTCATGGGAGGAATCTGCATGGAACTGATCACCTTCAAGCCCCTGCCGGATACGGATGCTTCTGTCACCGGCTATCTTCACACCCCCATCTGGGAAATGAACGTGCGAAGGGAAGAATACCCCGCCGTGGTCGTCTGTCCCGGCGGCGGATATGAAATGGTCTCCGAGCGGGAAGCCGAGCCTATCGCCCTGCCTTTCTTCGCAAGGGGGTATAACGTGTTCGTCCTCACCTATTCCACAGGTGAAAAAGCCAGGGACTTTGTTCCCCTGCGGGAGCTTTCCGAAACGGTGCGCGCCGTCCGTTCTCACAGGGAATGGCGGGTGATCCCAGACAAGATCGCCGTCTGCGGCTTTTCCGCCGGAGGCCATCTTGCCTGCTCTCTGGGCGCTATGTGGGATGACCCGGAGCTTTTGAAGCGATACGACAATCACGGCGGAGAAAACCGCCCCAACGCCATGATTTTAGGATATCCGGTCATCACGGCCGATAACTTTGCCCACGTGGGGTCCATCGAGCATGTCAGCGGCAGCAAGGAAGGAACGCCGGAATATGAATATTTTTCTCTGGACCGGCATGTCAGCGAAAAAACCTGCCCCGCCTTTGTGTGGCACACCGCCGCGGACGACTGCGTCCCCGTGGAGAACACCTTAAAGCTGCTGCTTGCCCTGCAGAAGCACAAGATCCCCTATGAGGCCCACATTTTTCCCACCGGCTGGCACGGCATGTCCTCCTGCACCGCGGAGACTTGCGGCGAGGGCAACGGCGAACTTCTCAGCTATAACGCCCGCTGGCTGGAGCTTGCCGTCACCTGGCTGGACAGGCAGTTCGGCTTCCGGCTGTAAAGCGCCCGCTGCAAGGAAACGAAGTGGACAGCCCAGCGATAAAAACTGTCCGGAGCGGGAATCCCGCTCCGGGCATTCTTCTGCCAAAAAACGTTTTTTACGAGCTCATATCCATTTAGAGATATCCGTGATAAAGGCATAGGGCTCGGCGGACATCTTCAAAAGCGCCGCGGCCAGCAGGGCCCTGGTATCGATCAGATAAGCGTTGGCGGAAAGCAGCTTTCCCTTTCGAAGATCCGGCTCCTCCAAAATATCCTCGATTCGCTGGAATTCAGAGCCCCAGCCGAAATCATCAAAGCCGCTGTATCGCCTCTTTTTACCGTTTACCACATACTCCGCTTCATTACAGCGACAAAGATACGGCGGCCTCACAATAGTCTCAATGCCGTGCATGAAGGTGCAGGCATGGAGGATATCTCCGATGAAAAGCAGCTTTCCCCGATACAGAGGCAACAGCATAAACGGGGAGTGTGGTCCCACCGCCACGGAATCCATGGCGTGGCCTACGGTAAGGGCATGAGCAAGCTTTCCCTTGGCGCACACAGAATGCGTGGGATGTACGCTGCGCTCTACACCGGGGCTGTGAAAAAATACACGAGACAGCAGACCGGTACACGGCTCAGTGACCGCACTGTCAAACACGGGAGTTTCCTCTGTCACGTTCTCATAGGTGAGAGCGGGGAACAGCAGGGTCCCTTTGTCCCCCAATGTCTTTTCCAGGGAAGCGATCACTTCCTCCGGTGAAAGCGTTGTCCCCAGAGCCTTCATGGAAGAATGCACCAACACCACATCTCCGGCGCAGACGCCCAGCTCCAGCAGATCCTGTTCCAGTTGTTGTCTTTCTGTCATATTGAATCCCTTCTTTTTCAAGTTTTCCGCTGCAGCACGTTCAGTATAGAAAATTGAAAAAGCAAAATCCATTGACAATCTGGCGAAATACAGGAAAGAAACTTGTGCAGAACCTCCAACGCCTCTTCGAAGCTTTCAAACCGCTTGCAAAAGGCCGGGAAAGCGGGTATAATTGTGCCATACTATACAAGGCCTGTTTCCGCTCAAGGGAAACAGGCTTTAGAAAAGCTGTGAGGGAAAGTCTATGAAGCTTGGCATTGTGGGGCTTCCCAATGTGGGGAAAAGCACCCTGTTTAACGCTATTACCAACGCGGGCGCGCAGTCTGCGAATTATCCTTTCTGCACCATTGAGCCCAATGTGGGCATGGTGGCCGTCCCGGATAAACGGCTCGAAAAACTGCGGGACATGTACGAGCCCAATAAATTCACCCCCGCCACCATCGAGTTCGTGGATATCGCGGGCCTTGTCAAGGGCGCTTCCCAGGGAGAGGGCCTGGGCAACAAATTCCTTTCCAATATCCGAGAGGTGGACGCCATCGTCCACGTGGTGCGCTGCTTTGAAAACGATGATATCGTCCACGTGGAGGGAAGCATCGATCCCGGCAGAGACATTGAAACCATCGACCTGGAGCTGATCCTTTCCGATATGGAGGTGCTGGACCGCCGCATCGACAAGACAAAAAAGCTGATCAAGGCCGACAAGAAATATCAGACGGAGCTGGAGTTTTTCGAGCGCGTCCACGCCGCTTTGGAAGCGGGAAACTCCGCCAGAAGCGTGGAATGCACCGAAGAGGAAGCAGAGCTTTTGTCCTCCGTTTCCCTTTTGACCAATAAGCCCATCATCTTTGCCGCCAACATGAGCGAGGAAGATTTCAAAAACGGCATTGAGGAAAACCGTTTCCTGAAAACCGTGCGGGAATACGCGGAAAAGGAGCACGCCGCCGTGCTGCCCATCTGCGCCGAGATCGAAGCTGAGATCGCTTCTCTCGACCCGGAGGAAAAAGAGCTTTTCCTTGCCGACATGGACTTAAACGAATCCGGCCTTGACCGCCTCATCACCGCCTGCTATTCCCTTTTAGGGCTGATTTCCTTCCTCACCGCCGGAAAAGACGAGGTCCGCGCCTGGACCATCACAAAGGGCACCAGAGCTCCCCAGGCCGCCGGCAAGATCCATACCGACTTTGAGCGGGGCTTTATCCGGGCGGAAGTCATCGCCTTTGACGAGCTGATGGCCTGCGGCACTATGACCGCCGCCAGAGAAAAGGGCCTTGTGCGTTCCGAAGGAAAGGAATACGTCATGCAGGACGGCGACATCGTGCTGTTCCGGTTTAACGTGTGATGCTGGATACTGGACGGCACAATGAAACAATTTGAAAGTTTTCACTCCCTTCCATCATAGCAAATTGCAGTTTTCTAGAAAAGTCATGACCACCCCTAAGAGGGGTGGCATGAGGAGCGGCCTATAAGACCGTAAGAAAAGCCAGCGCCAAAAGGCGCTGGCTTTCACTTTGTTCAAGCTTTAGTTTGCAGGAAATGCTTTCCCCATCGGCGCGAATCTCTTATCCCTTTACAGCACCCAGGACCATGCCCTTCACAAAAAACTTCTGCAGGAAGGGATAGACACAGAGGATAGGGACCGTGGCGACGATAGTGATCGCCATTTTGATGGAATCCGGCGTAATGGTGGTAGTTCCCAATATTCGGGCCATGGCGGAACGGGCCTGCTTGGCGATCTGGGTGGCCTCGGCCTGCCGGAGCACCTTCATCAAAACGTATTGCAGCGTCTCCAAATTTGGATCGGTCGTATAGTAAAGCGTGTCCTGCCAGGCATTCCACTGGTTTACCGCCACAAACAGTCCGATGGTGGCCAAAATCGGCGTGGACAGGGGAAACACGATCTTTCGAAAAATGGTAAATTCTCCTGCGCCGTCGATGGTGGCGGATTCTATCAGGCCGTTTGGAAGCTGAATGATGTAGGTCCTGAACAGGATCATGTAATAGGTGCTGAAGGCGCTGGGCAGGATGTACACCCAGAAGGTGTTCTGAATGCCCAGCTGCTTATACAGCAGGAAAGTGGGAACAAGGCCGCCGCTGACAAACATGGACACCACAAAAAACATGTAAAAGAAGCGGTATCCCTTCAGCTGCGTTTTGGTCATCACATAACCGGCCAGCGTTGTGACCAGAAGGAAGAGCGCCGTACCGATAACAGTTCGCAGAACGCTGACAAAAAAGGCATGGTACAGGCCTTCATATCCAAATACGGTACGGTAGCTGTCAAAGCTGAGGATACGGGGAAAGATCGTAATGCCTCCCCGGGTGGAATCTCTGGCGTCATTCAGGGAAACGGCCAGAATATGCAGGAACGGGTACAGCGTACAGGTGGACACCAGCAGCATGTAAAATAGATTCACCCCGTTGAAAATACGGTCCTGCAAACTTTTACGCATATGCATCAGAGATCCTTTCTGAAGTATTCTGCCCTGAGCAATCCTGCAAAACGCCTGAGATTCGCCAGGTGATTCTTTTCTTCCTTTTTAGAACAGACTGTACTCGCTGACCTTCTTGGAAAAGCTGTTTGCCGACAAGATCAGCACCAGCCCTACCGCCTGGCGCAAAAGTCCTACGGCAGCCGCATAGGAGTATTGCCCCTCCTGCAGGCCGACCCGGAAGATATAGGTATCCAAAACCTCGCTGAAATTGGCCACCATGCCGTTTCCCAGCAGATAAGAGGCGTCGAAGCCCGCGTTTAAAAGATCGGGCACGGCAAGAACCAGCAAAACAACAATGGTAGGTCGGATCCCCGTAAGCGTGATGTGCCAGATCCGGCGCAGCCTTCCCGCGCCATCTACCATAGCCGCTTCATACAGGGAAGGATCAATGCCCGCAATGGCGGCTATGTAGATGATGGCGGACCAGCCCATTTCCTTCCACACATTCATGGCCGTGACCAGCCACCAGAAGGCCTCAGGGATCGTGAAAAACACCATGGGCTTTTCGAGCACTCCCAGGGAGACCAGAAGGCCGTTTATGGGCCCGTTTGTGGCCAGAAGGGTCTGTACGATATTGGAAACGACCACAAAGGATACAAAATGCGGCAGATAAGAAATGGTCTGCGCGGTTTTTTTCAATCGCAGAAAGGGAAGCTCATTGAGCATAACCGCAAACAGAATGGAGGCCACCGTGCCGAAAACAATATTCAAAAAACTGATGGCAACGGTGTTGCGCAGGATCAGAAAGACAGATTTCTCCGAGAAAAATCGCTCAAAATGCTTGAGGCCCACAAAGGCGCTTCCGGAAAAGCCCAGCCCGGGGTTATAATCGTAAAAGGAGGTAAAGATGCCCCAGATGGGAATATAAGCGAATACAACGGTGAACAGAATGGCCGGAAGCAGCATCAGATACAGGGTCTTTTGCCGCCATACCGCTTTCCGAAGGGGAAGCTGTCCCGCTTTTTTATGCTGCCGCATACGTTTCACATCCTTTTGAAATTACTCCGCGCTGTTCCAGGCTTCCATCCGCTCGTGATAGAGCTCGTTGTATTTTGCCATTACATCGTCCACACCGGCGTCCTTGAGCTCCTGCAGGTAGTTGTTCCATTCCGTTTCAAAGCCTTCGGCGCTTTCTGCCATAATGATCCTGGGCAGCATGGTTTCATGGAGCTTCTGCACAGCCAGAAGCTTCGTGTAAGCAGGATCGTCCGCGAGGATCTCCAGACTGGAAATGGCGCTGGCGTCCACGCCCCGGGCGTTTTCCAATTCCTGATAGGTTTCGCCGGTCACACCCAGCAGAGCGTTGATACGCTGGGTATTTTCATCCCACCAAACACTTACGTCCTCCGGAGGCTTCCCATAGCTGGAATTGGGATGCAGGAAGTTGACGCTGTAGGTGAAATCAGCCATACATTCCACGCCCTGGTTCCACCACCAGTTTTCATCTGCTTCCCACATGTCTCCCATCCATGTGCTGGATTGGAAGGCGGGTTTTCCGTCGATCAGCATGTCTTCTCTGATAATATAGTGGTATCCTTCCGTGGATTCCGGCGTATTATCACCGGTGTGGTGATAATCGATAATGCCCTGGGCGTTCAGCCAACCTTCTTCCGTGTTGATATATTCGATGAAGTCCATATACCGCTCGGGGTCCTTGCACTTGGTGGTCAAAGTCACGCCTGAAGTGAACATCTCCACGGTATAAGGAGAGTAGGTGCCTACTTCTATGGACTCGTCGGCGGTGGGATATACCACCACGGACTGCTCCTGAGAGCCGATGGAAGCCTCATAGGCGTTTACCTCGGAATTGACCTCCCACCAGGGGCCGAAGAAGGACCAGATCTGCTTGGCAACCGCCTTCTGCTTTAACATTTCAGCAGACATAATGGGAGACTCGGGGTCGATCAGGCCTTCCACGTTCAGGTCGTTTAAGAACCGGAAAAACTCCTTCAGCTCCGGAACGTCCGTGTAGTATGTCAGCTCATCCTTTTCCTCATCCAGCAGGTACAGGGAATAGCCTCCCCAGCAGTCGAGATAGGTAAATCCGTTCATAGCGGCGCCAATCTGCGGCAGGTAGTTCAGATGTCCCTGAGGACCAAGAGCCAGTCCCATAGGGATGATATCCGGATTCCATTCCTCGACCTTTTTCAGCAAATCCTTGATATCAGCCAGGGTCTTCGGCACATTTTCATAGCCGAATTCCTCCAGATAGTCGTTGCGAAGGTTGAACCCATAGTTAGCTTCAACGTAGGCCTGGCCAAAGGTGTAGTTTCCGGGCATGTACCAGTAATCGCCGTTTTCATCGGCAATACGGCTTCTGAAGGTCTCCCAGTTCACGTTGAAGAGCTGGGGAGCATGAGTCTCCAGCAGGTCATTGAGCTTTAAGAGCTTTTCCGCGTCAATATACTGCTTCATGATGCTGGCATCATCGAACCGGATCAGATCCGGCAGGTCGTCGCTGGAAAGCATAATGTTGAGCCGTTCCTTAGCTTCCGTAGGCGGAACCATATATTTGATGCGCACCCCTGTTTTTTCAAACAGCTGCTGCATAATAGGCGCATCGTCGGGCGGAATTTTTTTATTGGGATCGGGAATGAATATCTCAAACTCAATGGGCTCCAAAGTGGCAGTCTCCTGGTCTGACACCGTACTGCTTGTCCCCGCCTTACTGGCCTCCGGGGCAGAGCTTTTCTCCGGCGCTGAACTGCATGCGCAAGTCAGAAGAAGCAATGCTAACAGAGCAGATAACAGCTTGATCGTTCTTTTCATACAAGGGCCTCCTTACCGTTTGAAAGTTTTTTCTGTTTTCCAAAAATGTTTGACCCGGTTCTCACCCTCAGGAACCGTATCGCAAAGTTTTGGAAAATCATGTTGATCTCATTATACGGGTGAATTGCGTCGAAATCTATATAAAATATTGGCGATAAATGTTGATTTTTGTCCCTCTTGCTAATTTTGCGTTGATAAGGCAAATTCACTTGTGATACAATACCTTTGAAAATTAGGAAAATGGGGGAAGGGGGAGAAACGATGTATCGTATTTTACTTGTGGATGATGAGGATCTGGAACTGCAGGGTCTGTCTCTTATGATCAGGGGATTTCACCTCCCGCTGGAGATCTGCGCCACAGCCAGAAACGGCAAGGAAGGCCTGGAAAAGGCCAGGCAGCTCCGGCCGGAAATTATCCTGACAGACCTGCTGATGCCGGTTTGCTCCGGAATTGAAATGCTCCACCAGATCCCCTGCGAAGGATATGCCCCACATTCCATTATTCTTTCCGGCTATGAGGATTTTGAAGCAGCCAGGGCAGGCATCAACCTGGGCGTCAGTTCCTATCTGCTGAAGCCAGTCAAGCGGGAAGATCTGCTTCAGGCGCTGTTTAAGCTCTGTCCGGCAGAGCCGCAAAACAGCAGGGAAGTGTTCTCGGACGCGGACAATCCTGTTTTTCTGTATCCTCCGGAGGAAGAACACCTTTTGCGGCACGCGTTGATCGTGCCCCAGGAAAAAACCCGGGATCTCCTGGCGCAGCCTCCCTTTTCCATGTATTTGGAGCGGAAAAAGATCGCGGTGTTTTCCCTTTCATTTTCCGCCGCCGGCAATGCGGACATGTATGACCTGCGCCCGTTTTTGCAGCGTTTTGCAAAAGAGATGGAAGCGCTGGTCCCGGTGGTGATCGATAACCATACCGGGGCCATCGTGTTTACCCTGCCCGGCTTTATGGAGGAGGACAGCACGGTAGACCGGCTTTCTCAAACGGCGGACCGGCTTCTGGAGGAGCTGTACTCCCAGCAGATCCGGGACGCCTTTATCGGGATCTCCGATATTTCCGAAGAGCCGGAAAGGCTCTCGGAGCTGTACAGCCAAAGTATCTCCGCCCTGCAAAAAAAGTCAGATTCCCCTCTGAGCCATATCCTGTTTTTTGAGAAGCAGAAAAACCCCGGGGAAGGACACGAGCCTTCTCAGCCCAACACCATCGTTTCCTATGTGCAGCGCTTTATCGATGAAAATTACGCAAAGCCGCTGAATACCGAAACCATTGTGGAGAATCTGTACCTTTCCTCCTCCTATGTCCGCAGGCTGTTCAAAAGTCACATGGGCATTTCCATCATGGATTATGTGGAACGGGTGCGTATGGATCACGCCGCCCGGCTTTTGGGCCAGCTGCAATACAAGATCTCGGAGATTGGTACGCTGACCGGGTATGAAAGCCCCTCCTATTTTAACCTGGTGTTCAAAAAATATTTCGGTCTGACGCCTGGCGAATACCGGCGGCAGGTCACCAAGCAGTAAGGACCCTTTGGAAAAGGAGATTTATCCATGCGCGTTTCCGGCCATATCAACAACATGAGCCTGCGGGGAAAACTGTTTTTCATCTACGCCTCCGTCTGGATCCTCTTTTTTACCGTCAGCCTCCTTTTTGCCCGCTATAACCAGGGCGTTGTGGAGGAGCAGGTTTTGGAAACCATGCACTCTCACAGCATAAATTACACACAAATCCTGAATTCCCAGTTTATGATCTATGAATCCCTGGCAAACCTGGTATCCAACAACAGCGAACTAAAAAGCAATTTGGAAAAGCCATACCCCAGTGTGTTGGGAGCACTGGATCTGTATCAGAGCATTTGGGATCAGTATGGCGCGAACCGGTTGAGCTGGCCGTATCTTAAGCACATTACGGTGTATTCCTCCAACCCTACTCTGCACAATTCCTACCCTTACCTGATCCGCCTCGACACCTACATGAAAAACCAACCCGAATATGAGGATATTCTGGAACTTGGAACAGCCGGATACTGGTCCGGCTTTCGAAATGTACAAAGCCGCGAATACTGGGACCCCTCCAACCGGAGCAGTACGGATGGAAATAGTCAGAGCTTTGCCTACAACCGGATCCTTTATTCCGCCAGACATCTTGGAGTCCCCATAGGAATGTTGACCATCGAGGTGGACAGCCGCGCCATTACAGATGTCATCCGCGCCCAAGACGATTTTCAAATGATCCTGCTGGATCAGAATGGAGCTGTCATTACAGCTTCCGCTTCGACCTCTGAAGAAGATTTCAGTCAGATTCTGGAGAAAGATGGAAAGGTTAAAATTGGAAATGACTGGTACTATGCGGAGGAATTCTTTCTAAATAACGGATGGAAGCTTATGACCATGGTTCCCCTGGAAGAGGCGGGAATGGTTTCCAATGCCATGTGGAACTTTAACTGGCTTCTTTTTTTACTCGCGAATCTGACAGTTCTTCCGTTGATTTTCCTGTTTTCCCGGCAGGTCTCCCGCCGCTTTGACACCCTGATCCGCAAAATGGAGGCCTTCCGGGAAGGAAACATAGAGCTGGGTCCTCCGCTCTCCGGGAAAGACGAGGCTGCTGTACTGGATGCTCATTTTACACAGATGGCCGTGGAATTGAATCAGCAGATCCACAAAACCTATGCCATGCAGCTTCAGAAGGAAAAGTTCCGTCTGGAGGTTTTGCAAACACAAATCAATCCTCATTTTCTTTACAATGCTCTTTCCACCATTGCCTGGCTCTCCGATAACCATCCAAGAAAAGAAATTCGGGAAGCGGTGGAGGATTTGGAGGTTTTTTACCGGCAGACACTTTCCAAGGGAAAGGATCTGGTTTCCCTTCTCTCGGAATTGCAGGCTGTCCGTGCCTATTTGGATCTGCAAAAGAAACGGTATGTCAACCGGATCAATGTATATTACCAGATTGATCCGCTGACAGAAAACGCCCAGCTTCCAAAAGTCACTCTGCAGCCCCTTGTGGAAAACTGCATCCGGCATGGCTTGGTGGGGGAACGGGAAACCATTTCCATCCTGATCTCCTCTCGCATTTTGGAGGATACCGTTTTGATCGAGGTTCAGGATGATGGCGCTGGAATGACTTCGGATACACTGGAACAGCTGGTAAACGGCTCCGCTGTCAGCAAAAACGGCAACAGTATCGGTTTTCGGAATGTGAATGACCGGATTCAGCTGTATTACGGAAGCAATTACGGGCTCCAGGCCAAATCCACCTGGGGCTCGGGTACGACCATAACTATTTCGCTGCCATGCAGATCTGCTGAATTATCACCCTCTGAGGCAGAATTGCTGGAAATACAAGTGGAGGAAGGACAAGATGAACCGAATCAGCGCTCTTAAACAAAACTGGTGGGAAACCTGCCCCTGCGTGTCCCGTGTCTTTTCCCGCAGGGACGGCATCCCGCTGCAAAAAACCATTTCCATGCTGGACGAGTATCAGGCCCAGGGAGTGGGGGCCATTGAAATCTTCGCCCCCTACTGGGGTGGGGACCAATACGGTGCTCTGGATCCCTATGCGTACTATATTGTGGATCCCACGATCGGAATCATGGAAGATTTTTTGAATTTGATCCAAGAATGCCACAGACGGGAAATGGCCGTGATCATTTTTCTCAATGTGGGCTATGCCGCCATGGAAAATGTAGACTTTCTGAAAGCCCAGGACGATGTGCGCCGCGGGATAGAAAGCCGGGAAACCAGCTTTTTCCTTTGGGCAGACAGAGAAGATTCTCCCCCGCCCAAAACCTTTTCCAGCGCATTTGGGAAGGCCCCGGAGGGGCATTGGGTTTTCAGTGAACGTGCCGGGAAGTACTACTGGGTCAAGTGGTGCGGCTTTCAAAACGACGTGGCTCTGCCCCAGTACAATTTCGCCTCCACCGCCTGGCAGGAAGAATGCAAAAGGATTGTC
Source organism: uncultured Acutalibacter sp. (assembly GCA_964577585.1). Taxonomy (GTDB): domain Bacteria; phylum Bacillota; class Clostridia; order Oscillospirales; family Acutalibacteraceae; genus Acutalibacter. The sequence continues at coordinate 5,207 of CAZNZS010000012.1, read as the reverse complement.
CGTTTTTGGATGGAGACCGGCATCGACGGTATGCTTATTGACGCCCCATTCTGTTACTTAAACTGTGATTTTACCATCAACAATCAATGCATCACCGATATCGTTCGAGAATACCCCAACCAGTACCTTCAGCCTGAAGGCGGAGGCGCTGCCGGGGAAAGCCTGGAAAGGTGGCTTCTGGAGGCCGGGTACAATTCCCTGCAGGACTATTCCATCTGCCGCTTTTCCCACCCGGTCACCCTGATCGGAGAGGCCATTCAGGCGGGGGATCCCTCCCGGCTGGAACCGGCGCTCAGCACCTGGAGGGAAACCGTTGTCCGTACCGGGGGGACCACCTATCTGTCCACCTTTTGGGACGCGCCGCTGCCCGAGCCCCAGTTTCTTCTGGAGCTCATTACCATTGTGACCACCGGCGCGATCCTGCTCGACGATGGAAAGCTGCTGCAAATGGACCTGTCTCAGGAGACCCGGAGCAGACTTGCCCGCGTTCTGAAGCTCTGCGCCAATACAGACACGCTGCGAATCAATGGAGGTCGGGAGCTGATCCATGATCAGAACGGCTTGTATGTCTTTGCCCGTTTCGGACAGCAGCCATCTCAGAAAGCCATCGTGGTTCTCAATTACACCGATGAGGAAAAGGCTTTTTCCCTGCCGGTGGAAAAAGGGAAAGAATACCGAAGCCCGCTGACTGGCGCGTCTGTTCCATGTGACAGCCCCATTCAGGGAACATTGCCGCCCTATGGATATGAAATTTATCTGAACATAGAGAAATAAGACGAAGGAGGAATACTTATCATTTTACGTGCCGCGATTCTGGGCGCGGGAGGAATGGGCCGCAGGCACGCCCAAAGCCTTGGAGAGCTGGAAGGCGTGTCACTTCAGGCGGTCTGCGACGTCAGCGAGTCCGCTGCTGCCGAACTGGCCCGATCCTTTTCCGCCAGCGCCTATACAGATTATAAAGAGATGCTCCGGGAGGAAAAGCCGGATCTGCTGTTTGTGTGCCTGCCGCCCTTCGCCCACAACGGAGAAGTGGAGCTGGCGGCTTCTCTCGGAATCCATATCTTTATGGAAAAGCCCATTGCGCTGTCAGAGGACCGCGCAAAAAGCATGGTGGAAGCCGTTGAGAAAAACGGCGTGATCTCCCAGGTGGGCTATCACTACCGGTTCGGCGAGGCCGTTTGCCGGCTCAAGAAGCTGATAGATTCCGGCAAAGCGGGAAGGCCTGTTTTATTTAACGCCCGATACGAGTGCAATTCCCTCCACAGCCCCTGGTGGCGGCAGAAGGACAAGGCCGGCTCTCAAATGCTGGAACAGGCCATTCACCTGTACGATATGGCCCTGTACCTCATGGGGCCGCCGGAAGCTTCCACCGGGCTGATGGCCAATCTCTGTCACAGCCATGTGCCGGATTACACCATTGAAGACGTCAGCGCGTCTCTGCTGCGCTTTCGCAGCGGAGCCCTTGGAACGATCACCGCCACAAACTGCGCTGTCCCCGGCAAATGGGAAAATCCCTTTACCGTGGTTTTTGAAAACGTGACCGCAAGGTTTACCGATCCGAACCACGCCGTGTTCTGGGATACCTCCGGAGAAGAGGCGGTGGAATCCACCGTTTGCTCTGATACCGACATGTACATGGAAGAGGTACGGGCTTTTGTGAAGGCTGTACTGGCGGGGAAAAAAAGCCCCTGCCCCATCGAGGAGGGCTATGAAAGCCTGTGCCTTGTAAGGAAGCTGTCAAATTGGGAAAAGGAGGAGCTGTAAATGGGAAACATGGTCGTGATTAACGGGCCGAAAAATCTGGGATATGCCGATACGGAAGATCTGCCTCTGAAGCCCGGCGAGGTCCGTTTGGAAATGCTGTATTCCGGGATCAGCGCCGGCACCCAGCTGACCCTTTACCGGGGAAATAACCCCTATCTCACAAAATCCTTCAATGCCGCACTGCGGGTGTTTGAGCCGGCGGAGCAAACGGAAAGCCCCTACCCCATTCCCGGCGCCTGGGCCTATGAAGAGGTTGGAAGGATCTGCGAGCTGGGACCGGAGGTGACAAAGGTTTCCGAAGGAATGGTGGTATACGGCACCTGGGGGCACCGCACCAGCCAGGTGGTTTCGGAGGATTACTGCCTTTCTCACCTGCTGCCCGAAGAGCTGGATCCCGTTTTGGGGATCTACTCCCAGATGGGGGCCATTGCCATGAACGCCATTTTGGACGCGGATATTCATGTTGGAGAAACCGTGGCCGTGTTCGGCCAGGGCGTCCCGGGGCAGATCGTTTCTCAGCTTGCCCGGCTGAACGGCGCGGATGTGATTGCGGTAGACCGCAGCGATTACCGGCTGCAGATGTCTGAAAAGCTAGGGGCCTTCCGAACCCTGAATTCCGACCGCTGCGACGCGGGGCTGGAGATCAAGCGGATGACAAAGGGCGGCGCGGACAAAGTGATCGAGATCTCCGGCTCTCCCCGAGCGCTGCACGCGGCCATACGAAGCTGCGGCTACAACGGCAGGGTGGTGTGCTCCGGCTTCATGACCCAGGAGGCCTCGGGGCTGATTCTGGGAGAGGAATTCCACCACAACCGGATCCAGCTGATCTGCTCGCAGATCGAAAACACCGGCCCCCATGTGCGGGACAGCTGGGACCGCATCCGGATGGAGCAGACCGTCTTCCGCCTCTGCCGGGAAAAGCGGCTTGACCTGCTTTCCCTCATTACCCATCGCTTTGCCTATGGGGAAGCGGAGCAGGCCTATGCAATGCTGGACAGCTCCATGGACTGTCTGCAGACCGTACTGGAATTTTAAGCGGCGCCCCAAAAATTTCAATAAGTGCTTTTAGAAACTTTTTTCAGGGAGGAACCCACTATGTCAATACCCGTTCCCAAGGACTATATGGAACGCGTTTACGCCGGATGGTACGGTAAGATCATCGGGATCCGGCACGGCTCCAATGTGGAGGGCTGGTCTTATGACCAGATCGCCGAAAAGTACGGCGAGGTCTCCGGCTACCTGTTCGATTTCAAGAATTTTGCCGCGGACGACGACAGCAACGGCCCCATCTTCTTTATCCGCGCTTTGGAGGATCACACCTGCACGGAGGAGATCACTCCCCGTGAGATGGGGGAAACCGTGCTCAATTACGTTCCCTGCCAGCACGGCTTTTTCTGGTGGGGCGGCTACGGCCCAGGCACAGAGCATACCGCGTATCTGAACCTCTTACACGGCATAGACGCGCCCCTTTCCGGGTCGATAGAGCTGAACGGCGCCGAGGTGGCGGAGCAGATCGGCGGGCAGATCTTTATTGACACCTGGGGGCTGGTGAACCCGGGAGACTATCATAGGGCCGCCCGGTATGCCAAAAAAATGGCCTCCGTTACCCACGGCGGCAACGGCATATACGGCGGCATGTTTATCGCCGCCTGCGTCAGCGCGGCCTTTGTCATGCGGGACGTTCAGTCTGTCATTCAGGCGGGGCTTTCAGTGATCCCGGAGGACTGCGAATACAGGAGAATGGCGGACGCAGTGATCGCCTTCCACCGGGATCACCCGGAGCATTGGAGAGACTGCTTCTTCTATGTGCGGGACAATTTCGGCTACGACCGGTACCCCGGCTATTGCCATATCATCCCCAACTCCGCCGTAGTGCTGCTTTCTCTGCTGTACGGCAATGGAGATTTTTCCCGCTCTATCAACATCTGCAATATGTGCGGCTGGGACACGGACTGCAACGTGGCCAACGTGGGCTGCATTGTAGGGGTCATGGTGGGCCTGGAGGGTATCGACGCCTCCTGGCGTGCTCCCATCAACGACTTCCTGGCCTGCTCCAGCGTTTTGGGCTGCATGAACCTTCGGGATCTGGCCAATGACGCCTTCTTCCTGGCTTCTCTCGGCTACCGGGTCGCCGGAGAGGCCTACCCGGAGAAATACAAAAGCATCCTGGAAGGCTCTGCCCCACGCTTCTCCTTTGCCCTGCCTGACAGCACCCACACCTTCCGGGTGGAGAACGGGACCGCTTGCCTTCGGAATCTCTCCCAGGCAGATGCCTTCGCGGGACGCTGCCTGCAGGGAGAATTTCCCGCCAGAGAGCAGCCGGTCCGCCTGTACCGTCAAACCTACTACCGGCCGGACGATTTCAACGACGACCGCTACTCTCCTTCCTTCACACCGGAGGTCTTTCCGGGACAAACCGTGGTGCTGCGCATCCGAGCAAATCAAGCAACAGTCGTCAGGCCCTTTGCCTATGACGCCTATTCTCAAAGCTATACCTACGGCGGCGAGACCACGGTGCAGGATTGGACAGTGCTGAAGCTGCGGCTGCCCCCGTCTGACGCTTGTATCCAGAAGGTTGGGGTCGAGCTGCCCGCCGGAAGCGCCGTAACGGTTTCCATAGATTATTTGACCTATGAGGGATCTCCCGACTACACCCTGGATTTTGCCAAGGCGGGAGAAGAGCGGTGGAACGGTTCTCATATAGAACTGGGGCAAACCTCCAATTCCATGGGTATGTGGAGAATGTCCGGCGATGCCGCCTACGGCAGCTGCGCGGACCACGGAGAGCTGTTTACCGGCGGGGTCGATTTTCACGATTATACTGTTACCGCCCACATCTGCCCCGTGACCGGCCGGGACCATCTGGTCATGGTACGGGCCCAGGGCGCTATGCGGGGCTACCTGGCAGGCTTTTGGGGAGATAAGCTGGCCATCGTGAAAAATCGGCGTACCCTGAGCCTTTTGGCCAGTAAGGACTTCGCCTGGGAAAACGGGAGGGAGTATCTGCTGACAGTGCAGGTCTCCGGAAATACCATCCGCCTTTCGGTGAACGGGGAGGCCCTTCTGACGGCACAGGATTCGGACAGCCCCTATCTGACAGGCTGTTATGGCCTGGCCCTCCGAAACGGCAGCCGCTGCCGCATCGACCGGTTCCAGGTTTCCTGTGAGGAAGAATAGCAGGCAGCTGACCGCACCGGAAGCAAGTCCGGACTTTCGCGGAAAGCCCAAATGGCAAACCTCCGCTTACCAACATGTAAGCGGAGGTTTTCGCGCGCGAGAGGGAAAGGGGTTAGTTATTTAGTTATTAGCTGTTAGTCGTTAGTTGTTAGAAAAGCGCCCCCTGCGTTCTTCAGAATGACAGTGGACTGGGGTAACTAATGCGCTAAACTGGAATTTAGCACCCACCCCTTGGCCCCCCTGAAAGGGGGGCTGTCACGGCGAAG
>CAZNZS010000011.1:0-44323 GCA_964577585.1 uncultured Acutalibacter sp. | reverse complement strand
CGCCAGCCCCCCTTTCAGGGGGGCCAAGGGGTGAGTGCCAAATTCCAATTTAGCGGTGCCTTTTGCCCTTATTTCTACACTATACACTATACACTATACACTTTTCACTGCCCTTCCGCCCTTTGCCCTTCTCTAGCATCCAGCGTCTAGCATCTAGTCTCTAGAATCCAGCATCTAATCCCCTTTTGGTTAATTCTTCCATTTTCTATTTCCAATTTGGTGAAATTCTCACAAAGATATGAATTGACCGAGAAAAGTGCTTGACAGCGTGCGGTGCGAATGATAGAGTATAGCCAAGGAAAACGTTTACTCATCAAATTCACTACAAAAAGTCCAATATAAGCTGCTTTATCATCAAAATATAGAAGGAATTCTCCGAAACTTTCCAAAAAACGCCTTGCTTTTTCCAAACTTAACCGGAAAATCCTTTTACGGCAATAGTTAAACGTTTACTTGAAATTCTGCCACTTTTTTCAGGATCCGCGGGCCGGAAAGGCCCTTTGATCAATAAACATGTAATGGAAAGGAAGAAAATCTATGAAACAGCACGCAAAGAAAATGTTGGCGGTTCTTTTGGCAGCACTGCTGATGCTGGGCGTTTTCGCCGCATGCGGAAACGGAAACAATTCCTCAACTGCTCCCGAGACGAGCAGCAAGCAGGATAGCCAGCCTGTCAGCGAGCCGGCCTCCGAACCGGCTTCCTCAGCGGCAAGCGAACCCGCGGGGGACACGGGCCTTACCTATGACGGCGACGAGGCCACGGTTACTTATTGGCACACTCACAGCGATCAGGAAGAAGCGGTTCTTAAGGATCAGATCATTCCGGAGTTTGAAAAGCAGTTCCCGAAGATCCACATCAAGCCTGTTCGTATGCCGTATGACGGTTTGAAGCAGCAGGTCATTCAGGGTGTTTCCAGCGGCACCGCTCCTGAGCTCATGCGTCTTGATATCATCTGGGTTCCCGAATTTGCCAAAATGGGCGCGTTGGTTGCCGTAGACGATCTTCCCGGCTTTGCCGAGATGAAGGATACTCTGTTTGAAGGCCCCCTCGGCACCAACTATTACGACGGAAAATATTATGGTCTGCCTCTTAACACAAACTGCCTTTCCGGCGTTTGGAGCAAGAGTATGCTGGAGCAGCTGGGCTTCAGCGAGCCTCCCGCCACCTACGACGAAATGCTGGCGGTGAAAGATCAGCTCAAGGACGGCCAGTATCTGCTCTCCGGCGACGGAGCCAATTCCTGGAGCCTTGCCCCTCTGTTCTATTCCCTGGGCGGAAGATGGACCGACGAGGATTATACAAAGGCCAGCGGCTATATGAACGGCGAAGCCAGCGTAAAGGCTCTTGAAACCATGGTACAGTGGTTTGACGAAGGAATTCTTGGGCCGGCCACTCTCGGCGGAAAGCCCGACGTTGCCAACGGCGCCTTCAAGGGGCAGTATCTGCTGACCTATCAGGGCCCCTGGTTCTTTACGGGAAATAAGGAAGAGGATCTTGCAACTGTTGAGAACGCCCTTCTTCCCGCCGGCGAAGGCGGCAGCGCTTCCGTAGTGGGCGGCGAGGACCTGGTCATGTTCAACAGCAGCAAAAACCAGGAAGCGGCCTGGGTGTTTGCCCGCTTCCTGATGAGCGACTTCGCCCAGAAGGCACAGGCTGTGGGCGGCGGTCACCTGATCCCCACCGTGAAGGACGTCGCGAATTCCGATGAGGTAATGGCTACCGAAAACATGGAGGCCTATGTAAAGCAGCTGGAAGACGCTATTCCGAGAACTCCGCATCCCGCGTGGGAGAAGATGTCCGACAAGATCGGCAAAGTGTTTGAAAGCTGCCTGCGCCACGAGGCCGAGCCCAAGGCGGCTCTTGACAAGATGGCTGCCGAGGTCGATGTTTTACTGGAAGAAGAGAAGTGATTCCTTAAGGCGAAGAGGGCCGGAAGAGTACGCTCTTCCGGCCATTTTCGCAAATCTTATTAGGGGGGAATTTCGGTGGAAAAAGAGTCTTTGGGCGTTCGCTTTCACAAGGGGCTGCGTCAATGGGCGGCGGTACTGCCTTTCCTGTCCGTCGGCCTGATCCTTTTTGTCACTTTTGTTCTGTTTCCGCAGATCAAAAACCTGTACATTGCCTTGACGGACTACAGCATCATGCCGGGCTCCGAAAACGCCTTTGTGGCCCTCGATAATTTCAAGCGGGCGTTTGAGGGCGCTTTTGAATAGGGTACGGACGCCTACTATTTCTGGATAGCCTTCCGGAATAACATTCTCGCGGTTCTTGTCACCGTTCCCGGTCAGATGGTGCTTGGCCTTCTCATAGCGGTCATGATCCACAACCTGAAATTCGGGAAGAACGCGTATAAGATCATGTTTTACATCGCCGTTATCTGTGACTGGGTCGTGGTCGCCAATATTTTCGATTACATATTCCAGCCGGATGAAGGCGCGCTGGTAAACTTCGTTCTCTTAAAGCTTCACATCATTTCCGAGCCCATTGCCTGGCTCAGCGAGACCTGGACCGGGAATTTCGTGGTTTGGATCTTCTCGATCTGGAAAGGCTTCGGCTGGGTAATGATCATCTATACGGCGGCGTTGCAGGGTGTGCCCAACGATCTGTACGAGGCCGCCACCATCGACGGCGCCAACACGGTGCAGAAGTTTTTCCACATCACGCTGCCCTGTGTAAAGGGCACCACCTTCTACCTGCTGATCAACCTGATCAACGGCGCGATGAACATCTTTATCCAGGTGTTCCTGCTGACAAAGGGAAATCCGGTGGGCACAACGGACGTTATGATGAATTACATATACACCAGGGCGTTCAACTATTTTGAATTTGGCTACGCGGCCGCCTGCGGCCTGATGATGGGCATTTTCGTATTTACAACTTCCATGTTCCTGAAGCGCTTCCTGCGCTACGGACAGGATCAGTAAGGAGGGGAAGAATATGAAAAAAAGAAAAACGATCTCCCAGATCATCATTCACGCGTTTCTCATCGTTTTGGCAGTTGTCTGCCTGACGCCCTTCCTCTCCATGATCTCGTCCTCGTTTATGGAGATCCGCGGCGTGCTGCCGGATGTGCCGGTGATTTTCCCCCAGCCTCCGCTTTTCACGGAAAACTATGTGAAGGTGTGGACCGCCAACAATTTCTCCCGCTATTTTCTCAACACCCTTCTCATTTCCGTCATGGGCCTGGTGGTAAATGTTGTGATCTCCATCTCCATGGCCTACAGCTTTTCCAGGTTCAAATTTCCCGGAAAAGAGCTGATCTTTAATGTTTTTCTGCTGACCATGATGGTCCCGGCGCAGCTTGCGCTGATCTCTCAGTACACGGTCCTCAACAGCCTTCATCTCATCGACAATTACGCCGGGATCCTGCTGCTTTGGGGCGGTACCTGTGTCGCGGGCAACACCTTCTTCTACCGGGGCTTTTTCGAAAGCGTTCCGAAAGAGCTGGAGGAATCCATGTTTCTGGATGGAGCTTCCCGCTTCCAGGTGCTGATGAACTGCATTATTCCGCTGTGCAAGCCCGCTATCGCCACCTCCGCGATCTTTGCCTTCAACGGCTATTGGAGCAATCTGTTTGATATCCTCACCTTTATCAAAACAGAGGAAAAGCGCACTCTGTCTGTGGCGCTGCAGCTTTTCCGCGGTCAGCACACCACGGAATACGGCCTGATGTTTGCCGCTTCCGTGATCGTTGTAATTCCGGTGGTGGTTATCTTCGTCGTATTCCAAAAGCAGTTTATGCGCCAGGGCCTTATGGAGGGCGCCGTAAAGGGCTGAGGCTGTTTCAAATGAATGAAATCAGGGCAATTTGCCCGTATATGAGGGAGGAAATACTATGTCAGTCATTCGTATCGGCAGCGTGGGGATCGGCGGGATCTCCCGGGGAGTCCATCTGCCGGGCATTGCGAAAAGCCCCGACCTGCAGTTAGTCGCCGTGTGCGATATCGACCCCGAGGCTCTGCGCTATGCCAGAGAGACCTACGGAGTGGACGAAGCCCACTGCTTTACCGATTATCACGATCTCATCAACTGCCCGGAGGTTGACGCGGTGGATATCTCCACGCCCAACAATGTGCATTTTGAAGTGGCCATGGCGGCGGTAAAGGCCGGCAAGCCCTATGCGGTGGAAAAGCCCGTCACCCTGGATTCCCGTGAGGCCGATGAGCTGGCGAAGGCCACGGCGGAAAAGGGCGTGAAGAGCATGGTCTGCTTTTCCTACCGCTTCAAGTCCGCCATTCGTTACGCAAAGGAGCTTGTCGACCGCGGCGCTCTCGGAAAGCTTTACCATGTGGATATGCAGTACTATCAGGCCTGGGGCCTGCCCACCTTCCACACAAAGCTGGAATGGCGCTTCCAAAAGGCATTGACCGGCTCCGGCGCTTTGGGCGACCTCGGCAGCCATGCCCTTGACCTTGTGAGGTTCGTTACCGGAAAGGACTATAAACGCCTGATCAGCCACACCGGCACCTTCATCACCCAGCGGGAAAAGAAGGACGGCAGCGGCCTCGGCACGGTAGACGTGGATGACTTTTCCAATTACATGGCGGAAATGGAAGACGGCGTCGCCGCTACCTTCCGTATCACCCGCTATGCCTATGGCAGGGGAAATTACCAGACCATGGAGGTCTACGGAAGCGAGGGCGCCATACAGTATGAGCTGGACCATGTTTCCGATACCGATGAGCTGTTTGTCTGCGTCGGAAAGCCCTATATGGAGACCAAAACCTTTGTGAAGGTTCCGATCCCGGAGCGCTGCAGGGTAGATCAGATGCAGTCCTTTGCCGATATCATTCTCGGAAAAGAGGACGGAAAGGCCGCCGGGATAGCCGACGGTCAGATCAACCAGCATGCCGTTGACGCGGTGCTGAAATCGGCTGAAACAGGCGGCTGGATAGAACTGTAACACAAAATCAATTGCGAATGGAGGATCAATATGCCGATCAGAGTAACAGTATGGAACGAATATCTTCATGAGGTGCAGTTCCCGGAGGTCGCGGCGGTATATCCCAAGGGGATTCACGGCTGTATTGCCGATTTCCTGAGGGAAGCGGGAATGGAGGTGCGCACCGCTACGCTGAAGGAGCCTGAGCACGGGCTTACGGAAGAGGTGCTTGAAAACACTGACGTCCTGATCTGGTGGGGACATATGGCCCACGACCAGGTACAGGACGAGATCGTGGAGCGCGTTCACAAAAGGGTGCTCAACGGCATGGGGCTTATCGTGCTTCATTCCGGCCATGCTTCCAAGATATTCAAAAAGATCTGCGGAACAGACTCCGGCTATCTCAAGTGGCGGGAAGACGGCGAAAAAGAGATCCTGTGGGTCGTCGATCCCAGCCATCCCATTGCCGCGGGGCTGGAAGAGAAGATCATTATTCCCCACGAGGAAATGTACGGCGAGCATTTCAATATTCCCCAGCCTGACGAGCAGGTGTTCATCAGCTGGTTCGAAGGCGGCGAAGTGTTCCGCAGCGGCTGCTGTTATCACCGGGGCAAGGGCAAGGTCTTTTATTTCCGCCCGGGTCACGAGGTTTTCCCCGTATACCATCAGCCCGAAATTCAGAAAGTCATTGTAAACGCGGTAAAATGGGCGGCCCCCATCGAGTTCCCGAAGGTGACCTACGGGAACCCCCCGCCTGTGGTAGAGGTAAGGAGCCACGTGGAGGGGATCACCGGAAATCCCGGCCTGCATACGCCGAAAACGATTTAAAGCTTAAAAAAGCCCCAAAGTCCGTAAGGGCTTTGGGACTTTCCGTTTTGAAATGCTCCTGAAAAGCTGCCAAAGGAGATGAAGACAGATGAGAAAAAGATGGGCGGCGGTATTGCTGATGCTGTGCGTTATTCTGCAGGGCCTTTCCGGCTGCAAAAAACAGTCGGCCCGGCTGCCTGCGCCGGGGGAGGAGCTTTTGTGGCAGGATAAGCTCATTGCCGAGCTGTATCCCGATAAAAGCGCCTACAGGCCCGGGGAAGAGGTAGTGCTCACTCTGATACTGGACAACCGGACGGGGGAAGACTTCAAGGGCAAGGTGGAAGTATCCGTTTCCCGGATCGAAGAGCTGGAAGAGCTTGAGCCCCTTTCCGTTTCTCTGAAGGCCGGCGAGACCCGGACCTTTCAGCTTTCCTGGCAGCCTCCCGATACCGATCATACCGGCTACCTCATATCGGCCCGGATCCCGGTGAACGGTGTGGTTCGGGAGCAGAGAAATACAGCGGTGGACGTTTCCTCCGACTGGAGCCGTTTCCCGCGCTACGGGTATCTCTGTGAATTCGGCGAAATGAGCCGGGAAGAGATCGAAGAAAAGGTGGAGTGGCTGTCAAAATTCCACATCAACGGCGTCCAGTTCTATGATTGGCAGGATGCGCACGACAAGCCTCTTGCCGGAACGCCGGAAGCCCCGGAGGAAAGCTGGGAGGATATTGCCCACCGGCCCGTGTCCGGAAAAACAATAACGGACTATATCGATTCTCTCCATGGGAAGAATATGATGGCGGCCAATTACAACCTGATGTTTGGCGCCTATGAGGATTATGAGGAAAAGGGCGCGAAGCGTCAGTGGGGGCTTTATCAGGATGAGTATCACGAAGCCCAGGATCATCATCCCTTAAGCGGCTGGGAAAGCGACTTGTATCTGATGGACCCCGCCAATGCGGAGTGGCAGGAATATCTGCTGAACAGGGAAGCCGATGTGTTTTCCGTCTATGATTTTGACGTGCTTCATATCGATACCCTGGGCTACCGCGGATACGTTTACGATTATGACGGAACTGAAGTCGATCTGCTTACAGGGTATGAAAGCTTTCTTTCGGCCGCCGAAGGGCTCGGCAAGCGCCTGCTGCTGAATCCGGTAAACGGCTTTGGAGCGGCAGCGGCGGCAAAAAGCGGCGTGGATTTTCTCTATACGGAGCTTTGGCCCTCGAGCTATCCGAATTATTCCCACCTGAAGCAGGCGGCGGACGCAAATTTCGACCTTTCGGAAAACCAAAAGGCCTGTGTGATAGCAGCCTACATGAATTATGAAGCGGCAGGTAAAGATTTTAACCCCCATGCCGTAAAGCTCACAGACGCGGTCCTGTTTGCCTCCGGAGCCGGTCATCTGGAACTGGGCGACACGGGCATGCTTTCCAGCGAATATTTCCCGAATGGAAAGATGACCCTTTCTCCGGAGCTGGAGCGCGATCTTCGGGATTATTATGATTTCTTCACCGCCTACGAAACGATCCTGAGAGCTCCCGCCGACCGGGTCGAGCTGCGCGGGAAGCTGGAGGGCGCGGAGTACAGCGATGACGGAAGTCCCGGCACAGTCTGGATGTTCGGCTCCGAAAACGAAAGCTGGAAGGCTGTCCAGCTCATCAACCTGCTTTCCCGGGGCGACGCCCAGTGGCGGGATGATTTCGCAGCCTGTGAAGCGCCTCAGGAAAAGAATGCCCTGACCCTCCGCCTGCCTTGGCAGGAAAGCGCTCCCAAAAGCGTTTCCCTGGCCTCTCCCGACATTTTCGGGGGAAGCCCTGTCGCTCTGGATTTTCGGATAGAAGGGGAAGAGCTTTTGATCTCGGTGCCGTATTTGGAATATTGGGATATGGTGCTTGTGAAAAAATAGCGTTGGAAAGAACCAAGCGGAGTTTGACAGTGCAAAACAATTATAGTAGAATAAAAACGCTGTTGTGTCTCGCGCTCTGCTTTTCTGCCGGCGCTGAAAACTAAGGAAGCTCTGATTAAATCAAACAGGTCAGATTGGCGAGAAGATATTACGTATGTCAAAGACCCAAAATCGTAGGAATACTTGGTGTATTGCAAGATTTTGGGGCAAAGACAGACGGAATATCTACCGCCCAGGTGTGCCTGGACGATTTATTCAGAGGTTCCCTAACTGAAATACAAGAATGAATGTGGGGTGACGGAATTTACATGGCAAACGGTGCAACGATCCGGGACGTGGCGAAGGCGGCTGAGGTTTCCGTTGCCACAGTATCCCGCATATTGAATCAGCAAAAGGGATTTTCGCAGGAAACGGAAGAACGTGTGCGAAAGGTGATCAAGGAGCTGGGGTACAGGCGTAATCAGGTGGCCTGGAACCTGAAAACCAATTCCTCAAAAACCATCGCGCTGATCACTCCTGAAATCAATTCTTTTTTTTCCAGCGCCCTGACTCAGGGTGTGGAAGAGGCCGCCCGCCGGGAAGGCTTTGTGGTGATCCTCTGCAATGCCGGCGCGGACGCGAATTTCGGCAAAAGCTATATCCCGGTTTTAAGCGAACAGCAGGTCGGCGGCGTGATCACCTGCAGCATCCCGCCTGACGCCGCCCTGAACGCCCAGATAAGGGATATCGGCGTGCCCTGCGTGATGGTCAACAGCATTTCCTATGATTGCGGTTTTCCCTATGTGAAGGTGGATGATTTCCAGGGAATGTATCTTGCTACCCGCTTCCTCCTGGATAAAGGCCACCGCCGCATTGCCGTCCTTTCGGGAAGCCTTAACGACCCCGTGGCGGGCAAGCCCCGTTATAACGGCTACCGGCAGGCCCTTCGGGATTTCGGCATCGAGCCGGATCCGGAGCTGGAAGCCTTTGCCGGCAATTTTTCCTATGAAAGCGGAAAAGAGGCCTTTGAATTGCTCCTTTCCCGTACCAGAGATTTTACAGGCATCGTCACCTGCAGCGATGTTGTGGCGGCCGCGGTCCTCAGCGGCGCCGCCAAGTACGGCGTCAGAGTGCCGGAGGACCTTTCCGTGGTTGGCTTTGACGATTCTTCCATAGCTTCCATCATAAATCCTCCCCTCACGTCCGTGGCTCAGCCCTTCCAGAAGATGGGAGAAAAGGCGGTGAGCATCCTGCTTCGCGAGATCAGGGGAGAGACCATGCTGGAAAACCGCATTTTCCCGCTTCATATCGTAGAGCGGGACAGTACCCGCAGCCTGAATGAAAATTCTTTTCGATAGAAATTTTCGGAATAACCAAAAGTGTGTGACGCAGAGAACTCGCATCACGCACTTTTCCTTTTTCTTTCCTTTTTGCCTCCTTCTTTGAGAGAGCTGTCACGGCTTTGCCGTGACTGAGGGGATGCCCTTCTCTAATATCTAACGTCTAAAATCTAACATCTATTATTCCAGAAACGCTTCCGCTACACGTTGAAGCGTTTCTTTTTGTGTTTTGGAAAGCATACGGTATTTTTCCATGAGCTGAGTCTCATCCGCATTGAGATCGTAACGGCTGACATCCTCAATTATGCGGCGAACGGAAGAGTGACCGACCAGATAGTCTATGGAAGTATCAAAAAAAGAAGCCAGCCTGATCAAAGTGTCAATGTCCGGCTCAATTTTGTGATTTTCATATTTGTTGATCGACTGCTGGGTAACTCCGATGATATCGGCAAGCTGTTGCTGGCTGATTCCCTTCTCTTTTCGAAGAAGCTTCAAATTCTCGATCATGGCTGGTCACTCCCTTTCTAAACAATAGTAACAACAAAAAAGTGTGAAATGAAAATCCAATAGGGTGTTATTGACAACAACTTTAAGTTGTGATACCATAAACCATATAGACGTTGATTGAAAAACCCCGGGAAAGCGGGCGGATACAGAGTGAATCAAAAGAAAAAGCGGATTTTGCTGGCGGTCTGCATCGCCTTGGCGGTTGTTGCAGTTATATTCACAGCAAGCTTTTGGGCAGATAAAAGCAATTCCAATGAATCTTCCATGCCGGAATCACCGTCATCATTCAGCGCTATTACCCCAGAGCCGGTTTTGAGCGAACCCGGACCGACAGAGGCACCTTTTGCTCTTTTCCTTGATATCCCTGAAACGGTAAAAAAACAATCTGAAGTTGTTATTCCCGTTGTGATCCAAAATAACCCCGGGGTGCTGGGGGCAAGAATACAAATCGTTTATGATGAAACGGCGCTGGAGCTTTTGGACGCAGAAGAAGGGGATACATTCAAGGGTGTCTTGACAATGACTCCTCCCGCCGCGTTTTACAGCGGATGCAGCTTTGTGTGGGACGGCGTGGACCTGCGGGATCAGGATATTCGGGACGGCGAGATCCTGCGTTTGAAATTCCGCCCCCTGAAGCCTGGAAAGTATTCTCTGTCGGTTCAATATGAACCGGGGGATATCGTTGATTCGAAAATGGAAGAGCTTCTTCCGGCTGCGGAAAGTCAGTTTGTTTTGATCGAGTGATGGCAAAGATCACACGAATTCCAGTGTAAATCAGGCGAAAGCCGCTGTCCTGTGTTTTCGCCTTAAAAAGTGAGGAGGAAATGAAATGAAACAGACGATTGGGAAACGAGCGCTTGCATTCCTGCTTTCTTTACTTCTTGTAGTATGCGTTTGCCCTGCGCAGGCGTTTGCGGCCGGAGGCTTGGGAAAGCCGGAAATCACCGTGGAAAGCGTAACTGCGCAGCCTGGGGACACCGTAAAGGTTGCGGTTCGTGTCAAAAACAATCCCGGCATTTTGAGTGCAAAGTTGACCCTTTCCTATGGAAACGATTTGACCCTGCAGGGCGCTGAAAACGGCGAAGCCTTTTCACCGCTTACTCTCACAAAACCCGGGGCTTTTACCCCACCCTGCAACTTTGTATGGGACGGAACAGATATTGAAGACAGCCAAATTAAGGATGGCGTTATTTTGACGCTGACTTTTTCCGTTTCACCGGACGCTGAGACAGGAAGCGTCTGCCCGGTGGAACTGATGGCCGATGTGGATGACATCACCGACAGGGTCCCGAATCCTGTGGAAGTAACGTTTGTAAACGGCGAGGTCACAGTACAGGATTTTCAGTACGGCGACCTGGACGGAAACCGGAAGGTAAACACTACCGACGTGATCCTGCTCCGGCGTCACCTTGCGGGGGGCTATCAGGTTTCCATCAATGAGAGGGCTGCCGATGTGGACTTGAACAGCAAGGTCAATACCACTGATGTGGTCTATATCCGTCGCTATCTGGCGGGAGGATACCCCGGCGTGGAAACGCTGCCCGTGGGTGGAAAGCCCTGTTCTCATACTATGGCGGAAACTCCCTATAAAGCGCCTACCTGTACAGAAGCGGGAAACAACGCCTACTTTACCTGCTCGAAATGCGGAAAGCTGTATAAAGACGCGGCAGGCACTCAGCAGACAACGCTGCAAAGCGTTACTCTGCCCATGACCGGCCACCATATCGTCACGGTACCAGGCACCCCTGCCACGGAAACCTCTTCCGGCCTTTCCGATGGAACCAAGTGCGACCTTTGCGGCACTTGGTTCCAGGAACAGCAGGTGCTGCCCCCGCTGGAAAAGGACAGCTATAATATCTCTTACAATTTGAATGACTATTATTTGAAAAGCCTGACCGGCGACAAAGCTGTACAGAACCCAAACCCGGTAAGCTATTCCTCACGCACGGGGTTGAGGCTGAAAAACATTGAAAGCCCCGGCTACCGGTTTATGGGCTGGTACGATATGGCCGGTTCTACCGGCGTGCGCGTAACGCAGATTGCGGCGGGTGAAACCGGCGACGTTACTCTTTATGCTCATTGGGAGAAGGAGACCTTTACGGTCCAGCTGGAATCAAGCCTTTTCCTGGAGGAAAGCGAAAAAACATACACGGTCGATAAGGGCGTTACTTTGCCCACACCGAAGCTGAGCAATTATGTGTTTGTGGGTTGGACAGGCGAAAACGGAGAGATTTATCCCAATAATAAGATTCCCGCGGGTACAGTGGGCAATTTAAGCCTGACAGCCAATTGGACCAGCGAACGCAATAAGACCTACACAAAAACGAAGCTGGATGACCCCATCATCTACGAGGACGAGGAAAACAACACCCTTCTCTTTGCTTACGAGATCGGTGAAATTCAGAATGTCCCTCTGTACACCATTAAGGATTTCGGTTATATCAGCGGAGACGGTGTAACAAAGACGGCTACCGAGACCTACTCTACCACTATTACGGAATCCGCCATGCAGTCTTATGCCAAGGCCGTTTCCAACGCTACAACGGAATCCTCTGACTGGGTGCTGTCCAAAGACTGGTCGGAGAGCACCTCGATTGATGAAAAGTGGTGCAAAGAGAACGGGTATACCAAAGAAGAGGCTGAAACTCTCGGAAAGAGTAAGACTGATACATGGAACATCAGCAACAGCAACAGCGGTTCCAAAGATACCACGACCCTGGATACAAACCAGGACAACTGGCAAAACCAGGTCAAAGTCAACAGCAGTACCGAGAATTCACAAAGAGATAAAATCGCTGCCGGTATTTCGTCCGAAATTGGAGCGGAAGAATTTGGAATTTCCGCTAAAATTTCTGCTGATTTGGACACCGAAACGGAAACCAGCACCACGAAAAAGAGCGGAGTAGAGCTTGGTGGCACAGATGGAAATACGCAAATACATACAGATTCCACTGTTGAAAACAATAGTTGGAATAATAGCAGTAGTTATGGCGGCAGCAGCACTACCAGTGCCAGCAAAACCACTTCGGTTGCCCTTTCAGAAAAAATCAGTCAGCAATATGGGTATGGACAGAGCTATACCTCCGGTGGCGCTTCCAGTGCTTCACAGGGGCTTTCCACCACGCAATCATCTTCTGATGAATATACTTCCTCTGTTACGTATTCAAAAGCCACCGCAAAGCAGGTCACCAGCACTTGGACGACCCAGTCCACAAAGCCTGGCTATCATCGTTGGGTTGTGGCTGGAACCGCACATGTTTTTGGCGTGGTAGGATATGATATGGCGGAAAAGTCCTACTTTGTTTTCACCTACAGTGTGATAGACGATGAGACCCATGAATTTGAAGACTATTCCTATACTTCTGCGAGCTATAGTGACCATCAAAACGGAGTGATTCCCTTTGTGGTGCCCCACGAGGTGGCGGATTTTGTTGCTGAGCGGACCAGCTTTTCCAACGGTTTGAAGATTGACCAGACTACCGGCACAATTCTTTCCTACAGTGGTACAGATAACTGTGTAGTCATTCCCGAATATATGAACGTGGGGAATGGAGATGTGGTGAAGATTCGGGCTATCGCTCCCGGAGCTTTTAAAGATAACACTAATATTGCCGCAGTGGTACTTTCTGATTTTATCACGGAGATTCCTGACAGTGCCTTTGAAGGTTGTTCTTCTCTGGTCGGCGTAATAGGAGGTTCTGTTACCAGCATCGGGGAAAAAGCGTTTACTGGATGCACCTCTGCCGTAGACTGCGTCATTACCCCGAAGATCACTTCCTTGGGAGCAAATGCCTTTGAGGGTGTGAACAGGATTATGGTAAATGCTGTTAATCCAGAGGTTGCACAGGCGGCGGTCAGTTCCGGTGCGAAGAAGATAGAATTGACAATTAAAAGTGTAGAAAATGGTACTATCGCCATGAGCGGAACGACGCTGACGATTCCTGAAGGAACAGAGCGCTTTTTCTTCGACGGTGGAGGGCAAACCTTTGACGGTATGCAAATTATTTCCAACGCCAGAGAAACTGAAATTAAGCGGGCTACTTTTGTCAGTGGCAGTGGTATTCCGGTTCAGATTGCTTCTCCAGAAGTAAAGCTTAACGAAATAAGCGCCAGCGCTCAGGGAATAGCAATGGTATTTTTAGCAGAGCAGGCTCATGTAGGATTGCAGGGCACAAGCACGGCAGCATCGGACAACACGAATGCCCTACTGGCAAAAGGGCTTAGTCTCTATGAAATAAACCCAAATGTCGCAGGGAAATTAGTCGTATCACCCAAACTGCTTACTTGCACTGACACAGAGGACTCGCAGTATATCAATTATGATAAATATGAAAAAATCAGCTTGGAAGACTTTGAAAGATTGCTTCATTCCTATACTCTCAATTTTGATGCAAGGGAAGGAACCTGCACTATTGCCAGTAAAGAAGTTCCAAACGGTACTCCTGTAGGCGAGCTTCCTATCCCGGTACGCTCCTACTATACTTTTGACGGTTGGTATTTGGAAACCGGAGAGAAGGTAACTGAGGATACTGTATTTTACACGGGTCTGGATCAAACCGTGACAGCCCGCTGGGTCATAAATGGCACTTCAGGTTGGGTCCGTGCAAGCAGCTTACCATCAAATGCTCAAGTAGTTGATACCAAGTGGACTTACACAAAGCGCGATTACACGTCAAGCGCTTCTTCTTCCTATTCTGGATGGACAAAATATGACACGAAAAGAACCTCGTGGGGTGGAACGCAGGGCCCTGTGTACTCGAATCCAAGCAATGGAAGCCGCAACGTTTGGAGCGAATCTTACGTTACATCATCGAATTATAAAACTATCTACGTGTATCACAGATGGACGAGCGGAGCCGCTGATTCAGGAAGCACCTACAGCTATGACACAGGGTATGACCATGTGTATAAATTTGATTATGCATTAACCGATTTGGAGAGTTCAAATTGGTATGGTCATACGCTCTATAGATACTGGTATAAAGCTGCAACCGGGAATACACATTCCGGAAATTATAAGTTAGTCATTTATTCCGGAACAGAGCAGCAATGGGTCTCGGATAACTATGGAACACGCTGGTATTACCAGGACCCAATCTATACCTATTACTATTATAAAGACAGTGAAAAGACGGCGCTCTTGTCCGATCCCAGCGGTTGGGGTGATTCCAGTATTTCCAATGTTCAAAAATGGGTAACATACCGTATGCCTTGAGAGATTTGCAAAATAAACAGGAGTTGAAACCATGAAAAAAGTTATTTCTTTGCTGCTTGCCCTTCTGCTGCTCTGCTCCGCTTTGCCGGTCAGTGCGGCAGGGGAGGAAATTGCAATTGCCGTAGGCACAGTAAACGCCCAAAAAGGGCAGAGCGTCAGCGTACCCATCACCATTTCCGGGAACACCGGCATCTGCGGCGCCAGGTTTGCCATTGCCTACAGCCAGAAGCTGAAATTGACCGGGGTAGATAAGGGGATGGCATTTTCCTCCCTAACCCTGACCAAGCCCGGAGATTTTAGTGCCAATCCCATTTACCTTGTCTGGGACGGCATGGACGCCGATTCCTCCAACGGCGTTATTGCCACCCTGACCTTTACCGTACCGCAGGAAAGCGGAACCTTTGAAATCACTGCTTCTTATGAAGAAGGGGACATTACAGACGGGGACCTTCAGGAGATCTCACCGGCCATTCAGAATGGTTCTGTCATCATTCCGAATATTATCGAATCGGTTGCTCTTTTCGGGACAGTGACAACGCCGGTAAAGAACCTTGCGGATTCCTCCGGTGTAACGGGAAACGGTGTTCAGGCTGCTGTTACATGGTCTCCTGCCTTGGCAGGCGGCAGATTTGCGCAGAACACCGTCTATACCGCAACGATCACGGTTTCCCCTGCACCGGGCGCCCGCTTTGCAGATGCTGTTGCATTTTCTCCCTTTGACGGATTCACGACTTTCAAAAAGGGATCTGATGGCTCCTATTCCGCCACAAAGACCTTTCCGCGGACTTCCGATAAAGATGCGCCCACAGCGGAAGTCCCCACCGGGTTGACTGCCGTATTCGGCGATACGCTGGGCAGCGTGACGCTTACGAATCCTGCGGGAAACACGGCGGGCAGCTGGAACTGGAAAGAGGGGACGGACGCCCTGGTAGGTCCCGCAGGCGTTCAAAGCCATATTGCTGTATTTACCCCGGAAGACTCCGCCAACTATGCTGTTGTGGAAAAGCCGGTCTCCATTACCGTGACGAAGCAGCCTGTAGAGGTGCCGGCAGTATCGGGAACGCCGATCCCTTATGACGGGAAGGGGAAGAGCATTCCTTGGCAAAGCGCGCCGGATTCACAGTATGTGGAAACAGACGATCAGACCACCGGCACAAATGCGGGAGAATATCAGGCAGTTGTCAGGCTGAAGGACAAGAATAACACGGAATGGGCCGGCGAAGGAAATTCCAATGACAAGTCCTTTCGTTGGAGCATCGCCCCAAAAGAGCTTACTGAATACACCGTGGAAATACTGCCTTCTGCTTATGATTATACCGGTGATCCTGTGGTTCCGAAAACGGTCCAGGTGAAGGACGGTACTGTCGTTCTTTCTCCCAGCGAATATCAGCTTTCTTATGAAAGCAATATTCAGGCGGGAACCACCGCAGCTGTTGTGGTGCGGGATGTTCCCGGCGGCAATTACGTTCTGTCGGAAAAGAAGCAGACCTTTATCATCAACAAGATTCCCGGCATACTTACGGTCCATCAGCCTGCTGCTCTCGTGTATGAGGGTACGGCTGTGACCTGCGGGAAGCTGGGCGAGGGCGAGTTTGATATCCCTTATCAGTATACGGGCGACGGAACAGTCACCGTAAAATGGTACAGTGCTGACGGCACGGAGGAACTGGAAAACGCGCCTGTAAATGCCGGAACATATCAAATCGGCATTGCCGTTGTCGAAGGGACAAACTATCAGGCAATCTCAGAGCAGAGACTGACCTTTACGATCAGCGCACTGCAGATCCCGCAAACAGCAATAGACGCGATCTCCGGTTATACAGCGGCATATGACGGAGCGGCGCATGACGCTGTTGTTACCGATAGCGGCGCTGACGGCTACACCCTGCGTTATAGCCTGACCGAAGACGGCGACTATACTTCCACCTGCCCCACGGTAACCAATGTAACGGACAATACCACGGTTTGGGTAGAACTGAGCCGGGAAAATTATGTGAGCTGCAAGCTGAGTGTAGTAACAAACGTTACACGTGCCGAGCTTGATCCCGTGCCGGCCGTCTCGCTGAACGGCTGGAAATACGGAGAAACACCGGAAAATCCCAGCGTCACCGGCAATCTGGGCAACGGGGCAGTAACTTATCGCTACTACACAAATGCTGATTGCACCCAAGGAGAAAGTACAATAAAGCCCCAAAAGGTAGGCGAGTACTGGGTCAAGGCATTTATCGCCGAGTCGGCCAACTATAATGCCGCTGTGACAGAGGCGGCGCGTTTTCAGGTCGGCAAAGGTGACCCGCTGGTTTTGGAAGAGATGACCATGAACCAAAAGTATACGGTGACCGCGGAAAACTGGAAGGACATTTCCAAAGCGATGCCCGCAGATGCCGGAAGCCAGATTTACACCAAGAGAACCGAAATTGCGACAGGCACGGTGGCTGTTTCCGCATGGGATATTTCTGCGGAAGGTATTTTGACTTTCAGCCTGACAGGCGGTGCGGTAGGCGATACGGTGACTTTCCCTGTCACAATCAGTTCGGAAAGCTATGAGGATTCCACCTTGAATGTCAAGGCCATGCTGATTGAAAAGGAGGTTCCGACCGTCCACGCGGAAAATATCACTGTCACTTATTTGGGGGCTCCCATTGAGAAAACTATGATCACCGGCACGGCGGAATGGAACGGAGAGCCGGTGCCCGGTACGTGGGACTTTGCAGGTACCTATGATCTGACAAATGCCAATCGGGGAATTGCCGTTACAGTTTGCTTTACCCCGGACGATCTTACTGAATTTGCGGAACAGACAGATACGATCACTCTCACCATAAACAAGGCCCTTCCAAGCGGTGAACCCACTTTTACAAGGATCACATCCTCCGGCAAAACACTGGCTGAGACCGGACTTGCTGTTGGAAGCATTTCTCCTGCAGGAGGAACGATACGGTGGGATATGGATCCAGCTACCGTTGTGAGCGCAAATACAGCTTACACCTGGACCTATACCCCCGGTGAAGACGATGAAAGGAATTATTCCGTTTTGACCGGCTCTATTACGCCGTATACGGTGTCCGTCCCCATCGGCCCCTCTGTCCCTGAACCCACGGTGGAAACAGTGACCACGGAAACCGGCAACACAGCTACCATCACCACCCAGCCGGAGGGCGACAAAACAATCGAAGTCAAAGCTCCCTCCGGCGAGACCGTCGCCGGCATAGAGCTTCCCGCCAACCCTGGTGCGGGCAAGAAATTTTCCGATGTGAAGGCAGGCTCCTGGTATGAAGACTCGGTCGATAAGGCCACGGCCTACAGTCTGTTCAACGGTACCAGCGAAACCACCTTCAGCCCCAACGGCAAAATGAACCGGGGCATGGTGGCCCAGGTGCTGTATAACCTGAGCGGCAAAACAAAGTACGGCGTTGGAAGCGGAAGCTTTACAGACGTGGCCTCCGGCAAATGGTATAAGGACGCCGTGGACTGGGCCTCCAAGGCCGGCGTTGTCAACGGCATTTCGGAAAGCCTGTTTGCGCCTGACCGTTCTGTGACCAGAGAACAGCTTGTGACCATGCTTTACCGATACGCAAAGGCTATCGGAGCGGACACCAAGGCAGCGACTGAGCTTGCTGGTTTCCCCGATGGATCAAAGGTTTCCTCCTATGCCGGAGATGCCATGAAATGGGCGGTAGCCAATGGCTTTATCGGCGGCAGAGCCCAGAACGGTAAGAATTACATCGCCCCCGGCGGCACCGCCACCAGAGCGGAGGTCGCCGCGATCCTCACCAGATTTGTGGAATTTTTGAAGAAGTAATAGAAAGAAAGCCGCAACCGGTCTGCGAGAAATTGCAGGCCGGTTGCCGTTTTTTAGATATTAGTTGTTAGAATCCCTGCCCTTGCCCTTGGACTCCCTTCCTGTTATCCTGTCCCCACTGTTATCTGCGGAGAAATAGCAATGCAAGCATTGCTATCGATGAAGAATCTCGTCCTTTTTCGTCCTTGCCCTTTCTCTGAACTTTTACAACCTGAGCTCCTCGTCATTGCACAATATGGCGATCTCGTTGGGCGTGTGTCCTCTGTGCGCATGCATCCTTACGTTGTTGCACATATCAGCGCACAGCCGGTAATATTTTTCCTCTGTCTCCTCAGAGGGAAATTTTTTCATTTTTCCAACGGTATGCAGAGTATCTTCCGCGCAGAAAGGAATATCGCCGTCTATGCAGGCGACCGCCTGCAGCTCGTCCAATACCTCATCCGCATTTTTTATCTTAAGCACCTGCACCAAAAATGCGCGAAGAGTCTGGCACTCACGGGTGTTGCGGATACTCTCAAAACCGTAAGTATCGTCCGCGTATTTGAGAAGCTCGTCCTTTTCAGGCACATAAAAAGGTTTGTCTGCCTGCTGCGCCTTCAGCTCCTCATAGCTTTCAAAATCATCGGACAAATACAGGTACTGGGAAATGATCTCACGCTTGCGTGGGGGAGTGGATCCCTTGATCCCGCCATATATTTCTTCCTCACCCAAAACGAGGCAGTACATTTCATCTTCATCCAGTCCGTCGAGAAAGGCCAAAAACTGTTCCTCGGAAATGTCCAGCTCCGGATTTTGCTTTTTAATGATACGCCAGGCGCGGTACACCGGCGTAATTCCGTAAAGCTTGCAAAATGCGGATATGTATTGCTTCAGCAGGGATTCTTCTTCGGGAGAGATCCCGCTTTCCGGCATTGTTTTCTTGTCCATGTCATTTTGCCCCTTTCCTTGCTGCATTGAAAATCCGCCTTTGGATTGTCCTGCTTTCTACAGCATATCATAATATGATTTTTGGAGGGGGTCAATATTTGAATAACTTTTTTTGACTGCCGGAAGGCCGGACAGGTCATTCCCCTGTCCGGCCTTCCGTGCTGCGCGTTTAAGCAGCCTGAGCCCTGCTCGTTGCCGCGTTCCTGCATTCGTTTACCATGGTTTCAGCAAAGATGCCGTATCCCATGGTTGGATCGTCTGTGAAAACATGGGTCACCGCGCCGCAAAGCTTTCCGTCCTGAAAGATGGGCGCGCCGCTCATGCCCTGCACGATGCCGCCGGTCAGTTCCAGCAGCTCCTCGTCTGTGATCTTCAGAACAAGATTTTTTGTGGCTTGGTTTTTGGCGCTGATGCGCTGTATTTCGGCCCTGTATCTCTTAGGGCCACCGCTGTCCGTGGAAGCCAGGATCTCCACCGGTCCGGTTTTTACCTTGTCCTTGGGAAGTACTTCTATTAAATTTCCTCTGGGCTCGCTGCTGAGGATCCCGTACACGCCGGTTTCGTTATTTTCCAAAAGCTCTCCCATGGCCTCGTCGGAAGAAAAATAACCTCTCAGCTGGCCGGGAGAACTCCGCTCGCCTTTATCGATGCCGCAAAGGGTGATCTCAGCAGGTTCGCCGTGCTTCAGAGACATCACGTTCCCCACGTCCATGTCGCAGATGCCGTGGCCAAGGCCGGCAAAGCATCCGGAAGCCGGGTCGTAAAAGGTAAGCGTGCCGATGCCCGCCGCGCTGTCGCGCACCCACATACCGGTTTTGAACGAGCCTTCTCCGAACACGGGCGAAACCTGCGCCTCAAATACAGATTCTCCCCGGCGGACCTTAAAGGACACGGGCTTTCCCTCGCTGCTTCCGATAATGTGCGCAAGATCGGAATTGTTCGTGATCTTGCGCCCGTTTGCCTCAAGCAGATAATCCCCGGGCTTTAATCCGCATTCAGCTGCCGGACAGCAAAGTCCGTTTTCCGTATAAACATCGGAAAGCGAGGCAACAATAATTCCGTCTGTAAAAAGCTTGATCCCAAAAGCCTTTCCCAGGGGAAGCACCTGTACGGAAGCTGTTTTTGAATTTTCGGAAGCGGCGGCGGGAAAGGCTTTTCCGCCGTTGAACGCCGAGGCTTCCAGAGCGGGGGAGGAGATCCCCAGAAAGTTGAGAGAACTCAGCATGCAAACGGCGGTGGCGCCCACGCTCAGGGAAAAGGTGCGTATGGCCCGGCGGATCCCGTTTTTGTGCTTTCTCCAGTTTTTAATAGTTTTCATCTCCCTTGGGACAAAAATTAAAAGCAGAACAAAAAGCATTCCGCTTTCCGTCCCATTTTTACTCTGCCACCCGGTGTCGATTTTATTTTGGGAATTAAAAACGCCTCTGCTAAAGAGCGGCAGAGGCGAGAATTTTTGGTCTGCCTCAACTTTTTGCTCGTGGCATTTGCACCGGCTATGGCCGATGCCGCTCAAAAAGACAGGCAGTTTTTTCTATGCCTACAGTCTATCGCATATTTATGAAATGAAAATAAGGGGTCTGTAAAAAGTCCGTTATGTTTTTATGAATATTCTGTTACGCCTTCGTTAATACCCTGTTGCGCTTTTCATTTTTCCAAAGCCGACCTCAGGGCCTTTTTTGTCCAAGCTTTCTTCGCCAAGTGTCCCTCTGCCAGGGCTCCTTCCGCCAGAAATTCTGCCGCCAGACACCCATCGCCAGGAACTCCACTCCACCAGGCGTGCAGTGGGATTTTGGCTTTACACCGCGGTTTCCAGGATCATGCGTTCCAATTCCTTTGCCGCAATGCTCAACACCTGCTTCTCCTGTTTCAGCAGGCAGATCTCCCTTTTCGGAACGGGCGTTTCCAGCCGGATTGGGAAGACATTTCCGGATAAAATATCGTCCCGCGCAAAAGATTCCGGCACAAACCCAATCCCAAGCCCACTTTTTACCATGGGCAGGATCTGGTCTGCGGTAGCCGCCTCAATGTCTGGGAGAAATTTCAGCCCGTGTTCAGAGAAAAGATCGCTGTAAAAATCAAACGTCGCTGTGTGGGAATCCAGCCCGACCAACGGATACCGTGACAGTTCCTCCAACGTCAGAGAGGTTTCGTGCAGGGACCCGAACGCCGTCCCCGCAATCGGCACCTCCTGCACTTCCGCGATTTTGCGAGGGCGCAGCGTATGGGGCAGGTTTTTCGGCATGGTAGCGATCGCCAGGTCGGCCAGCCCACTTCGCAGGGTTTCAATGGCCTGTGGACTGGAATTGTTGAATACCCGGATGCGGACGCCCGGATATGTTTCGCGGTATGCCTTCAAAACCGGAAGGAGACAGCAATGCAGCGCTACTTCGCTGGCGGCAATGGAGACAATCCCCTTTTGAAGTTCCCTGCTGCGGGCCAGCTCATCTTCTCCCGCCAGGATGTGTTCCACCGCGATTTTTACATGAGCGTATAATTTTTCGCCCTCCGGCGTCAGCATAACACCATGATGAGATCGCGCAAATAGAGCACAGCCTAAATTCTGTTCCAGCGTCTTGATGACCCTTGTTACATTTGGCTGATTGCTTGCCAGCGCTTTTGCAGCCTGTGTGATGTTGCCGCATTGGGCAACATAGCAGAAAACACGGTAATATTCATAGGAAATGTTCATTCTTCTCTCCATATCAATTTAGTATTATCAAAATATTTAATATACATTTTACATATCGAAGTGGTTCCATTATAATCAGAAGTTGTGTGGAAGTCAACAAGCTCTGCAAATCATGCTTTTTTGCGAGTGGAGCGGAAAGGACCGCGGTATGAAGCATACGGTAATTTGCATCGGCAGACAGTACGGAAGCGGCGGACAGACGAGCGCGCTGACGCTTCCTGTGGCAGAAGGAGGCGATTCTCATGAATAGGGATCTGACAGTGGGAAAGCCGGAAACAGTTTTATGGAAATTCTGTTTGCCGCTGTTCGGCAGTATTATTTTTCAGCAGCTGTATAACATTGCCGACAGCCTTGTAGCCGGAAAGTTCATCGGCGAAAACGCCTTGGCGGCAGTGGGGAACAGCTACGAGGTCACCCTGATCTTTCTCGCCTTTGCCTTTGGCTGCAACATCGGCTGTTCTGTGAGCGTGTCGCGATTTTTTGGCGCGAAGGAATACGGAAAAATGAAAACAGCCGTCTCTACCTCCTGCATTGCCAGCGCCGTTCTCTGCGGGGCGCTCATGACTGCCGGTGTGTTCGCCTGCGGAGGACTGCTGCGCCTGATCCACACGCCGGAAGAGGTCTTTGCTGATTCCAGGCTCTATTTGGATATCTATATTCTGGGGCTGCCGTTTGCGTTTTTCTATAATATCGCCACGGGAATCTTCTCCGCGCTGGGAGATTCCAGGACGCCCTTCCTGTTCCTCGTCTGTTCCTCTACGGCCAACATCGGGGTGGACATCCTGTTTGTCACCGCTTTTGACATGGGAGTTGCGGGCGTGGCGTGGGCCACGTTCCTCTGTCAGGGAATCAGCTGTGTACTGGCGATAGCGGTCGTTTTTCTGAGACTGAAAAAATTTGAAACCGAAGGGAAGCGTTCTCTGTTTTCCCTCCAAATTCTGAAATCCTTTGCCGTGGTCGCGATTCCCAGCGTGTTACAGCAGAGCTTTATTTCTGTCGGCAATATTATCATACAAGGAGCGATCAATGGATTCGGCACCGGCGTGATGGCGGGGTATTCCGCAGCCGTCAAGCTGAATAATCTGGTCATTACGTCCTTCACCACCTTGGGCAACGGCATCTCAAACTACGCCGCGCAGAATATCGGCGCCCGCAAGCTTTCCCGGGTCAGGAGCGGTTTCCGAGCGGGGATCAAGATGGTTTGGCTGCTGAGCCTCCCGCTGTTTCTGCTGTACTTCTTCGCGGGGCGTTACGCTATTTGCCTGTTTCTGGACGATCCCACGGAAACCGCACTGCAAACCGGAACGATGTTCCTTCGAATCCTTTCCCCGTTCTATTTTGCGGTTTCTGCAAAACTGGTGGCAGATGGGATCCTGCGCGGATCCGGGATGATGGTCCGGTTCATGGCGGCGACCTTCACCGACCTGATCCTTCGCGTTGCCCTGGCTCTGCTTCTATCCGGAACTCCTCTGGGTGCGACCGGGATCTGGTGCGCATGGCCCTGCGGATGGGTCATAGCGACGGTCCTTTCCGTTCTCTTTTATCATACCGGTCCCTGGAAAAACAGCGCTGAAGACACAAGCGCCTGAGACGCCATGCGGTGGCATGAAAGGGAGCGAATGAGCGGCTTTGAACTCAGGCTGCGCTGCCGCCTGTTTTCGGGGCCTGAAGGAAAGGGATTTCCTGAAATACCGAAAGCCGGCGGTTTCCTGTTTTTTCCGGAGCACAGAAAACTCTTTTTGTTGAAACCTTGCCGAAATCGTGCTATACTGACTAAATACCGGTGCGTGGAACGCGCGCATCCCATCATTTCTGTACGCAAAAAGGCTGATTTTATGAAGCGTGAAAATCGAATCACCGTGATCTGCGGCCACTATGGCTGCGGGAAGACAAATCTCACCCTGAACCTGGCTCTGCAGGCTGCTGAAGTCGGTGAGAAGGTTACGGTAGTGGATGTGGATGTGGTAAATCCTTACTTCCGTTCCTCTGAATACAGGGAGCTTTTGGAAGGGAAAGGCATCCGCGTGATCTCTCCCGTGTTTGCAGGCACCACCCTTGATACGCCCACGCTGCCGCCTGAGCTGGCATCGATTTTTGAACCGGGCTCGGGGCATGTGTTTATCGACGCAGGCGGAGACGACGCGGGAGTTACCGCTCTGGGCGGCTTTCACGAGCTTCTGGATCAGGCGGGATATGAGATGCTCTACGTTATAAACCGGTATCGTGTGCTTTCGCAAACGCCGGAGGAGGCCTGCACCCTATTGAGGGAGATTGAGGTCGCTTCCAGGCTTACAGCCACGGGAATTGTCAACAATTCCCATCTGGGTGTGGAAACCACCGCGGAAACGCTGACGTCCGCGCTGCCTTTCGCGGAAAAGACGGCGGAGCTTACCGAGCTCCCGCTGCTTTATTCCACGGCTCCAAGCTTTGTTTATGAAGGAAAAGAACCTCCTGCCGGTTTTCGTAAGATCCGGCGGCTGGTAAAGTTCTTCTGGGAAGAGTAAATCGATTCTTATTTTTTAACTTTTTAGGAAGGGAGAAACGGAAATGGCAAAGGTTATTGTAGATGAAACGGTTTGCAAGGGCTGCTCCATGTGCGTGAATGCTTGCCCGTTGAACCTGATGGCATTGTGCAAGGATATTTTGAATGCCAAGGGTTATCATCCGGCCAGGCTGATGCAGCCGGAAAAATGCGTGGGCTGCGCCGCTTGCGCCACCATGTGTCCTGACACCGCGATCACAGTGGAAAAATAAGCGTTTGGAAAGGAAGAAAAACATGAAAGTTTTGATGAAGGGAAACGAAGCTTTGGCAGAGGCTGCGATCCGCGCAGGGTGCCACCATTTCTTTGGATACCCGATTACCCCCCAAACAGAGCTTGCCGCCTATATGGCCAAGCGTATGCCCAAGGTGGGCGGTACATATTTGCAGGCGGAATCGGAAATTGCTGCTATTAATATGGTGCTGGGAGCTTCTGCCGCAGGAATTCGCGCGATGACTTCCTCCTCTTCTCCAGGCGTCAGTCTGAAGAGTGAGGGAATTTCCTATATGGCAGGCTCAGACTTGCCCGCGCTCATTATCAACGTACAGCGGGGCGGCCCCGGTCTCGGCGGCATCCAACCTTCTCAGTCCGATTACTGGCAGGCCACCAAAGCCGGCGGACACGGCGATTATCAGATCCTGGTTTTTGCTCCGTCCACCGTTCAGGAAATGGTGGACCTCGTTTCAGATGCCTTTGATCTGGCGGACAAATACCGTGTGCCTTCCATGATTCTGGCGGACGGCATGCTGGGCCAGATGATGGAGCCAGTAGAGCTTCCGGAGGAAGGCGCCCACAAGCTTATTGACAAGCCCTGGGCTGCCTGCGGCCATGATAACAAGCGGGAGCACAATGTGATAAATTCTCTGTACCTCACTCCCGAAAAGCTGGAAAGCCTGGTCCTGGAGCGGTACGAGCGCTATGAAGTAATCAAGAAAAACGAGCAGCGTGCCGAGGAATACCTTACCGAAGATGCCGACCTTATTGTAGTGGCTTACGGCGCTTCCGCCCGCGTTGCAAGAAGCGCTGTCAATAAGATGAGGGAGCAGGGGAAAAAGGTAGGGTTGATCCGCCCAATTACCCTGTGGCCGTTCCCCGTAGACGTGCTGAAAGAGGCAGCCGGCCATACAAAGCAGATGCTGGTCGTGGAAATGAGCATGGGCCAGATGGTAGACGACGTGAAGCTCAGCGTGGAATGCAAGATCCCCGTCAGCTTTTACGGGCGCACCGGCGGCATGATCCCCACTCCGGCCGCTGTTCAGGCCAAGATGGAAGAACTTTTGGGATAAGGAGGAAGTAACATGGCTATCGTATTTCAAAAACCCCACGCTTTAACAGACGCGCCTCTGCATTACTGCCCCGGCTGCACCCACGGCATCGTACACAGACTAGTGGCCCAGGCCATTGACGAGCTGGGCGTGGAGGGCCGCACCGTAGGCGTGGCATCCGTAGGCTGCTCCGTAATGAGCTACGACTATTTTGCCTGCGATATGGTGGAGGCTCCCCATGGCAGGGCTCAGGCTGTTGCCACTGGCATCAAGCGGGCAAAGCCCCAGAATGTGGTATTCACCTATCAGGGCGACGGCGACCTGGCCGCCATCGGTACGGCGGAAACCGTACATGCCGCCACCAGAGGAGAAAATATTACCGTGATCTTTATCAACAACGCCATTTACGGCATGACCGGCGGGCAGATGGCTCCCACCTCTCTGCCCGGGCAGATCACCCAAACCACTCCCTACGGCAGAGATACCAACACTGCGGGGTACCCCGTGCGGGTGTGCGAGCTGCTTTCCACCCTGGACGGCGTGGCCTTTGCCCAGCGGGTGACGGTCAGCGATGTAAAAAACGTGAACATCGCCAGAAAGGCGATCAAAAAAGCCTTCCAGAATCAGCTGGACGGCAAAGGCTATTCCATTGTGGAAGTGCTTTCCACCTGCCCCACCAACTGGGGGCTCTCTCCCGTGGAGGCGGTCAAGTGGATGAACGAAAACATGGTTCCCTATTATCCCCTGGGTGTATATAAGGATGTTGAGGAAGGCGTTAAGGTCGTAAAATGATCCAGCTTTGGGGCGATGCTTATGCGAAGATTGGGAGAAAACCGCTGGGAAAACACCGGGAATTCCTGGCTGACGGAGAACATTTCCCGCCGAGACTGGCTGGGCAGCCTCCTGGAGAAAATGATTGGCTGGGCCCTGTGGCAGAGGATCCTGTGTTTGGCTGCTATGGTTGCAATGCCGATAGCGGGAGACCTTCTACTTTCCCTCTGGGTTCAGAGGTGGTCTTCCTTTAGAATAGTGGTATTGCCCATTTACGGCTGTTGTGTCTCAAACGATTTGTTCCTTTTTTGGCTTTCCACTTTCCCAAAGTGGGAGCTGGAAAAGCGCAAAAAGCTTGCATATCGCTTTAACATCATTACAACTTGCATTTTTGGGCTTTTAATGTTCATTGCCTTTTTTCTGAAAATAGCACATTTGAAATGACAAAGAAAGGAACGTGGTCGTAATATGAAAAACCTCAATATGGTCTTTGCCGGGTTCGGCGGACAGGGCGTGCTGTTTGCCGGTAAGGTGGCAGCCTATGCCGGGCTCATTGAAAATAAGGAAATTTCCTGGCTGCCCTCCTATGGCCCGGAAATGCGGGGCGGCACGGCAAATTGCAGCGTATGTATTTCCGACGAGCCCATCGGCTCTCCACTGGTCACAAACCCCAATGTGCTGGTAGCCATGAACCTGCCCTCTCTGGATAAGTTTATCGACGCGGTAGAGCCCGGTGGCACGGTACTCATCGACAGCTCTCTCATCGATAAAAAGGTAGAGCGCACTGATGTGACGGTGCACTATATCCCCGCTTCCGCCATGGCGGAGGAAAAGGGCCTGAAGGGCCTTGCCAATATGATCCTTATCGGAAAGCTGTTCCACGAGGTGTGCGCCGCCGAAGGCGATTTCGGCTTCTGCACCTCGGAAACCCTGGATCAGGCCATCCAGAAATGCGTTCCCGCCCGCAAAGCGGAAATGCTCGATCTGAACCGTCAGGCCGTACAGCTTGGTGCAGAAAGCTGAATACCGGATCGCGTCAAAAACGGACCCCCGCTCTGCACAGCAGAGCGGGGGTCCTGCGTTATCGGGCATACCTGTCAAACAAGCTTTGATCCGTTATTTGACATGCTCATGGAGCCAGGCACAGTCGTCCTTCAGGCACTGGTCATGCTCGTCATAGAAGCCTTCCCGCTCCACGACCCAGAAGGCTTCGAAGTCCTGCTCGTCAAGAGCGTTTTTGATCTCCTGCCAGTTCATATTGGATTCCAGAGCGCCCATTTTGCACTGTACCTCAAAGCGCTTTTTCCCTTCGGGGCTGTTCTGCTGGGCAGTGAAGCCATCCAGAATCTTCTGACGTTCTTCCAGAGGCATTTCGCCGGCCTTGGCAAAGAAGTTTCCGCCGCTCTGGTCATCATGCCGGGAAGCGGGTCTGGGGCCGGGACCCTGCACCTTGGAATTTTCCTTTACATGGATGGCCACAATGCGGTTTTTATGCTCCCGGATAAAGGTGGGAGGGTATTCTCCGCCGTTTTGGGCCCATCCGCAGTCCAGCTGGAAGAAGCATTTTGAGCTGTTCTCCGCCATATGCTGAAGCAGGGTCTTGCCCTGGTCCACAAAGAATTCCTGACTGTGATTGTGATAGCCGATCTTGATGCCGTAGGGCGCAGCCATTTCCGCCATTTCATCCAGCTCGTGGGCTACTTCGATGGCTTCTTCCCTGGTGTTGAAGGGCGTGCCTGCCCAGATCACGGCCTTGCCGCCCAAGGCGGCCATTTTCTTTACGATCTCTTCCGTGGGCTTCGCGTGAACGGAAACGATCTCCAGCCCGGTTTCCTCCGCCCACTTTTTGATGTCTTCCACGCTGTTGTCCAGATCTACAGGTAGCAGTTCCACGCCATCAAAGCCGAGGGCTTTGGCAGTCTGGAATTTTTCCAGCAGGGTGGGGCCAAGGCCCAGATAGCTGGCGATACCGCCAAAGGAATACGTACCGATATTGACTTTCATACTGATCCGTCCTTTCTTTTTGTTTTGTTATGCTTATAGAATACCAGAAAGCGCGGAAAAGGTCAACATAAAGCAATGGCGAAGAGAAATTTTATTGTGCAATAAAACCAATGATGAACAGGAAATCGGGAACGGACCGGATCCGTTCCCGACAAGTGTCTTATTTGCGTTCCTCCAAAAGTTGGTTTCCAAATCGACTCAGATCTTCGCAGGGGGCATATTCCGCGCGATAGCCCATGCCGTCGATCACCAGAAAAGGGTAGTAGTCCATGACGGTGGTTTTACTGCCGTCTGCCTTGGTGAGGGTAAAGATCACCGCCTGCCCGCTATACTCCCGCCAGGAATCGTCACGGCGGTAGATGCGAAGCGCCCGCAGCAGAGAGACAAGCTCGCCGGTTTCCTGTTCCGTCAATTCCAGAGCTTCGTCCGGGGGCGTTAGTGTAACGCTGACGCTGCTGAGCTCCTCCGCCCGCAGCCCGGCAAAGGGCTTTTCTCCCCGCAGAAGGAAGAGGGCGGCGCAGGCCAGAAGCAGGCAGAGTGGAAGGGTGAGCGCCAAGATCCGCTTTCTTGTCCGTTTCATTGTGAGCCTCTCATTTCACGGCGGCAGGATCGCCGCAGACGCCTGCGAACAGCAGCGAACCGGCGTCATCGGCAGAGTCCGATATGGCACTTCCGCTGACAATGGCAAAGAGGAAGGGGCGGTTCAGATCCATTTCGATGATCCTTTCCGGCGGCGGGGAAGCCATGGCTCCTGTGGCTTGCATGAGCACTTCCGTGTAAGCGGCGGCTTCCACGCCATCCTCGTCAATGCCGATATGGGTTCCCTGCCTGACGCCGGAAACATACAGAGGGTCGTCTCCCATGCCGGAAAAATCGGCCAGATCCGGGCGAAAGGCTGTTTCCAGGCCCAGCGTTTTCAAAGGCTCCGCCAGGTCATATTCGCAGTCAAAGCTGAATTTCGGAATGCTCCAGTGAAGCTGGCAGCCGGTGTATTCCTCATCGGGCAGGCCGCCGAACATCTTCTCAAAGGAATCGGGGTCGGTCAGCAGGTCCCGGGGAGAAATTCCCTCGTCCGGCAAAATGAAGATCATCTGATCTTCGCCCCTCAGGACGAGACTGGCCCGCAAAAAGCCGTTTCCTTCGTAGGCGTTGCCGTAGGTCACGTTCCGGTGCATAAATTCCGCCGTGACAACGGAGCCGTCTTCCTTATGGAATTTTTCTTCCGTATTGCCTTCCCGGGAAAACGGGCCGGCCCACTGCCCCTTGTAGTAGACGGTATTGATGATGGAAAGCCGCTGGTCGGGAGAAGGGGAGAAGCTGGGATTCAGCAGACCGCCGGTGTTTTCCGAGACCCATTTGGTCATTTCCTCTCCCAGGGCGGGGTCGGTGAAATCCGCCCGGAATAACGGAGAGAAGAAATATTTTCCCGCGTCGGAAATGAAATCCTCCCGAAAGTCACAGCGCCCGTCCAGCCAAAGGGAATTGGCCAGCAGGAATGTGTTCTCGTCTCCCGCGTCTCTGCAGTGCCGGCAGTAATAGGCGGCGCACTGTTCTTTCAGCCAGCTGTCTTCCCGCCCGTGGAGAACGTCTTCAAACTCCGCTTTTGTTGCGCCGTCCGCGCCGGAGCCTGTCAGGGCCAGGGCATAGTACAGGCTCAGCGGGGAATAGCAGGCGTTTTCCTCAAAATCGCCTGCAAGCGCTGCCGTGGAATCCCTGGCAAAGTCACGGAGAGATCGGGAAAAGTCCGGATCGGGATGATAGCTCGAAGCATTATTCGGTTTTTCAGGCGTTTCCACCTGTAGGAGCCGCGGGATCTCTGCGTGCTTTTCACCGATTTTGCCCGTTCCGTGCCGGAGCAGCAGGACGCATCCCAGCGCGAGGATAAGGACCGCCGGCAGGAGGATCAGGGCAAGGCGCTTTGCGGGAAACTGTTTTTTCATGGGATCACTCCTCCACGGCTGTGGGAACGCCGCAGATGCCCACGAAGATCAGCGAACCGGCGTTTTTATCAGATTCCAGCGTGGTATCCTGATTGACTACGGCGAACAGGAAGGGGCGGTCTAAAACCATTTCAACAGTCTTGTCAGAGGGCGCATTGATCCCATCGGACTGCATAGCCACCAAGGTATAGGTGGCCGCGCCGATGCCGTTTTCATCGATACACACATGGATGCTTTGACGGGATCTGGAAAGGTAGATGTTGTCTTCGTTCTCTCCGCCGTCCATGCCGGAGAAATCGGCTCGCTCTCGATCCAGGGCGGTTTCCAGGCCCAGCTTTCTCAGCGTGTCTTTTAAATCGTACTCGCAGTCAAAGCTGAATTTCGGGACGCTCCAGGAGACCTTGCATTCCGTGAATTCCTCTTCCGCCTTGGGGAAAAACATATCCTCAAAGGCGGTGGGGTCGGAGATCAGCCCATGGGGGTCAACACCTTCTTCCGGCAGGATGAAGATCATCTCACTGCCGTTTTGCATGGGAAGGGAAGCCCGAAGAAATCCGTTTCCCTCATAGATCGAGCCGTTCGCGATTTCCGTGTTCATAAATTCCGCGGTGACCGTGGAACCGTCTGACTTGTGGAAGGACCCGGAGGTATTGTATTCCGGGAAAAAAGGAGTGATCCACTGTGCCCTGTAATTGACGGTATTAAGGATGGCGAGCCGTTCGTCTTTGGAAAAGTTGATTTCCGGTTTCAGCAGGCCCTCGGTGTTGTCGGAAATCCACGCGGCGGCTTCTTCTCCCAGGGAGGGATCGGAGAAATCCACCTGGAAAAGGGAAGAATAGAAGTTTTCTTCCGCCCCGGAGATGAAATCGCCGTCAAAAGCATACCGACCGTCCAGCCAGAGAGAGTTTGCCAAAAGGAACGAGCTTTCCTCCGAACGGTGGTAATGCTGGCGGTAGTAGTTCCCGCATTGCCGCTCCGCCCAGCCATCGCCCTTGTCGTGAAGCAGGCTTTGAAATTCCTGAGCTGTAATGCCGCCGGCACCGGAGCCGCTGAGAGCCAAAGCGTAATACAGGCTCAAAGAGGAGAGGCACGCGTTTTCCTCAAACTGGCCTTGCAGCTCGGTGATGATGTCACGGGAAAAGTCGTTGAGCGCCTGGGAAAAATCCGCTTCGATCAAGGCCGTTTCGGAGAGCGTTTTCAGCTCTTCTTCGCTCTCCCCCCAGGCAGTTTCCTGCTCCAAAGAGCTGTCTTTCTGCAGAGCGGCGTACCTGGAAGCCTTCTGCAGATCGCGCAGATTCGCGGTTCTTGGGGTGGAAGGCCTTGCCACCTGCAGGAGCAGGGGAATCCGGGCTGTCCGGGCCGTTTCGCCGGCGGTTTCCGGGACGATATCCCTGCTTTCCGCAATAGCAGCGGCAGATGAAACATTCTGATCGGCTGTTTCTGAGTAGGAAAACCCGCTGCCCGGGCGCATTTTCGGCAGGAAGATGCTTCCCAGCACAAGCAGCACTGCCAGCGGCACGCAAAGGAAGGCGGAATGTTTCACCTTTTTTCTCACGGCCAGCTTTCTGTCACGCCTTTGATATATTTCAGCCTTGAATTCTTCGTTTGTTTTCATAGGGTAAAATCCTTTCCGAGTTTTTCCTTCAGGGTCTGCCTGCCCCGATAGGAGAGATTTTCAATTTGCTTTTTTGTCTTTTTCATGACCTTGGCAGCCTCATTTATATTCAACTCTTCAAAATAGAGCAGATACAGGACCTCCCGGTATTGCGCAGGCAAAGCGTCCAGGGCCCGGAGCAGTTCTCTGCGCCTTTCGCTGCGGCAGATCCGTTCCTCCAGAGCAATCTCGTCCGTCAGAGAGAAATGAGAGTTTTCTTCATACTTTGCCTGGTGTCTTTCCTTCCTCAGCACGTTTAAGGCGCGGTTCCTTCCCAGGGTAAAAAGATACGTTTTCAAAGAAGCTCCTTTTCCCGGGCGATAGGGATGAAGCAGCAGAGAAACAAAGGCGTCCTCGGCCACGTCTTCAGCATCCTCTCCGGTGGGCAGATACCGCAGCAGGAAAAAGATGAGATTTTCCCGGTACAGCTCGATCAGACGGTCAAAACCGCTTTCGTCTCCCGAAAGGTAGCAAAGATAATATTCCTCCCCACGATCCATACGACCACTCCTTTGCCAGCGTTTCTCATAAGCGCTTATGGGAAACGCCGTATTTCCCTCTTTCCTGAAAGGCTTTCGCTGCAGTGAAAAGCATTTTCCAGCTCTGGCATTTTCTCTGTTCACCCAATTATACACCGAAAAGGAGAAAAACACTCAGCATACTTTGAAAAAATCCTGGTACCGGCGGCTTTCGGTTGACAGAGGGGAAAAGGGGTTGCTGAATTTCCGGTTCTGTGGTATGATATTTCGGAACAATACGAAGGGGGAAACTGTGAATGCTGGTGAAATTGCTTACCTATACGCCGGAGCCGGAAAAAGCGGTGGCCTGTGCCGCTAAGCTTTGCTATGCGTCTTCGGATATTGATACTTTGTATGACGGACTTACGGAGGAAAAGGTATCCTCCTTTCTGGATCATCTTTCTTCCATCGGCCATCAGAGCCCCATTGAGCATGTCAGCTTCACCTTTGGAATAGAAGGCGTTTCCCGTTCTCTTCTGGCCCAGATCACAAGGCACCGCATCGCGTCCTTCAGCGTCCAGAGCCAAAGATACGTGAAAGAAAATCATTTTGAGTTTGTTTTGCCCCCGGAGATCGAAAGCGTTCCGGAGGCAAAAGAAGAATTTCTGAAGGCTATGGAAGAAGATCAGCACCATTACGAAAGTCTTACCGCGATCCTTTTTGCCAGGCACAAAAAGAAACTGCTGGAACAGGGGGAAGAGGAAAAGGCCGCTTCAAGAAAGGCTGAAAAGATGGCCATTGAAGACGCTCGGTTCGTGCTTCCCAATGCCTGTGCTACAAAGATGATCTGCACCATGAATGCCCGCTCCTTGACGAATTTCTTCTCTCTGCGCTGCTGCAACAGGGCCCAGTGGGAGATCAGGGAGCTGGCTACCCAGATGCTTCGCGAGGTAAAACGGGTGGCCCCTCACCTGTTCCAGAACGCTGGCCCCGGATGCTTGCGAGGCGCCTGCCCCGAGGGCAGCATGTCCTGCGGGAAAGCGGCGGAGGTCAGAGAAAAATTCCAGGCGCTGTAGTTCGATTTTTGGTAAACATTTTTCGCTGAAAATAAGTTTTTGTGGGCTCCGGTTACAAAAAGACAAAATGGGGCCTGGTTGCAGGAGTAATTATGAGCTTGATCGTTATTGAAGGGTTGGACGGCAGCGGAAAAGGCACGCAGACAGAATTGCTGGAAAAGGCTCTTGCCGGTCGCCCGGGCGGAGTTAAAAAAATCACATTTCCCGATTACGATTCCCCATCCTCGGCTTTGGTAAAAATGTATTTGGGCGGCGAGTTCGGCAAGGACCCCCAAAGCGTGAACGCTTTTGCCGCCAGTATGTTTTACGCGGTGGACCGTTTCGCAAGCTTCCGGAAAAGCTGGAGAACGGATTACGAGCAGGGAAAAACGATATTGGCTGACCGCTATGTCACTTCCAATTTTATCTATCAAATGGGGAAGCTTCCCAGAGCGAGATGGGAAGAATATCTCAATTGGGTGGAAGATCTGGAATACAACAAGCTGGGGCTTCCCAGACCGGACCGGGTCCTTTTCCTGGATATGCCCATAGCGGTTTCGCAAAAGCTTCTTTCGGGCCGCTATCACGGAGACGAAAAGAAGAAGGATATTCACGAAAGCCATTTGGATTTTTTGCGGCAGGCCGGAGAATGCGCCAGGTTTGCCGGCAAGCGTTTGGGCTGGAAGGCAATCCCCTGTTCTGTAAGGGGAGAACCGCTTCCCGTGGAAGAGATCCACAAAGCGATGCTGGATGCCTTAAAATGAAAGGAGAGCTTTATGGTAGTTGTTCTGCTTGCAGAAGGCTTTGAAGAAATAGAGGCGTTGACACCGGCAGATCTTCTTCGCCGGGCGGGGCTTTCGGTCATTATGGCAGGCGTGGGAGGCAAAGAAATCACAGGTTCTCACGGGATCAAGGTCACGGCGGATGCGCCGGCGGAAAAAATCGCGCCGGAAACCATAGACGCGCTTGTATTGCCGGGCGGGTTAAAGGGAACCATGAATTTGGAAGCTTCCCAAACAGTGCAGTGCCTGATCGATTCCTGTGTTTCTCACGGAAAGATCTTGGCCGCCATCTGCGCCGCTCCTTCCATTTTGGCCCACAAGGGGCTGCTCAAAGGAAAAAACGCCACAGCGTTTCCCAATTTTCAAAAGGATCTTTTGGAGGGCGGCGCTGTATTGAGCGAAGAATATGTTTGCAAAGACGGACAGTTCGTCACCGCCAGAGGCATGGGTGTTTCCACTCAGTTTGGCCTGAAGCTTTGTGAGATCCTGGTTTCTCCCGAGAAGGCCAAGGAGCTGCAGGATACGATCCAATGGAAAGCATAGAAATAGAAAAAGCCGTTTTGCGCCGGGAGCTGCTGAAAAAGCGGAAAGAACTGCCCGGCCTCACTGAAAAAGGGAAAAGAATCCAGAAGCTTCTGATTTCCCTGCCCTGCTTCAAAGAAGCCGAAAGGATTTTGTTTTATGTAAACTTGAGTGAGGAGCCCGCCACTGATCTCCTGATGGAGGAAGCGCGGCGGCAGAGGAAAGCGGTTTACGTTCCCCGCTGCTTTCCCGGCGGGACCATCAGCTTTTACAGGATAAGGGGCCGGGAAGAGCTTTCTCCCGGCAGCTATGGAATCCTGGAGCCTCCGGAAAGGGAAGAGGCTCTGCTGCAGGAGACCTCGCAGAAGGACCTGTGCCTTGTGCCCGGCGTTTCCTTTGATGAAGAGGGCTTCCGGTTAGGGTACGGAAAAGGATATTACGACCGCTTTTTGGCAGGAAAAAGGCTCCATACCGTGGGACTTTGCTTTAAAGCGCTTTTGGCTTCCCGGCTGCCCAGGGAAACATGGGATCAGCGGGTGGAGCTGGTATTGACGGAACAGGGCATCGTTTCATGCCCAACTGAGAGAAAGGAAGTGGATCTGCTTTGAACGACAAGAATTATCCTCAGGAAAAAGCTCCCGGAAATTCCGGAGGCGGCTTTAAGTTGCAGATCGATGAAAGGGATCTTGCCACCGGCACCTTCGATCCTGCCGTGCCGCCCTACAGAGGGGGAGAAGGCGCTCCGCGGTATGGCGGTCCTGCGCCGAGCACTGCGGGATTTACCTCGGATAAAGAGCGCAAGGCGGAGCAGAAGGCCCATAAAAAAAGAAATAAGCTGAAGGCCCGGAAAAACAAACGTGTATTTTCTCTGGTCTGGCTGTGCATGGTGGTACTGTGCGCCTTGACACTGGCCTCCTATTTGATTGGAGGCTCCAACGACTTTTTTGCCGTGGGCAGAACACAGGGCAGCGCAGAGGTCGAGATTGATGGGAAAATGGATCCCGAAAAGCTCTCGAAGCTTTTGTATCAGAGAGGCGTTATCAAGAAGCCGGAATTTTTCTACCTTTACAGCAAGGTGACCGTGGATGACTGGAGCTATTTTGAGCCGGGAAAATACCAGATCGATACCAATTTGGATTACGAGGATATCATCAACACGCTCCAGGGCGGAAATGATGTTCTCGAAGAGGTCACTATTACCTTCCACGAGGGCGTCAACGTGCTGGAAGCGGCACAGCTTCTGGAGGAAAACGAAGTCTGC
The DNA here is from genome assembly GCA_964577585.1 of uncultured Acutalibacter sp. GTDB lineage: Bacteria > Bacillota > Clostridia > Oscillospirales > Acutalibacteraceae > Acutalibacter. Next base: position 8,013 of record CAZNZS010000011.1, on the reverse strand, counting down.
ACTCAGGAAGAATTCCTGAAGGCCATAAACGAAAACGATTTTACCAATTACAAGGTGATCTCCGATCTGGGGGACGTTTCCAACCGCTACTACAAGCTGGAGGGATACCTTTTTCCGGATACCTATGATTTCTATAAGGGCGAAAATCTGGACAGCGTTATAGGAAAGCTGCTCAATAACTTCCAGAACAAGATGACCACTACTACCATGGCCTTGGTGGAAAACTCCGGAATGTCGCTGGACCGCGTGATCATTCTGGCATCCATCATTCAGGCAGAGGCTGCCAATGACGCCGATATGTACAATGTTTCCGCGGTGCTCCACAACCGTCTTGATTTTGGTGCGGAGTATAATATCTACCGGCTGCAGTGCGACTCTACCACCTATTATCCTTACAGAAACAAGCAGGCTATCCCGGAAGCGAACGCCCTTTCCTACGGCGCTTATGACACCTATACCATTGAGGGCCTGCCCGCCGGGCCCATCTGCAACCCGGGTATGGCAGCCATCATGGCGGCTCTGCGGCCGAATGAGGACGGAGACGCGCCGAACTACCTTTACTTCTGTCACGCCGAAGACGGCACAGCCTATTATGCCACCAATGAATGGGACCACAATTACAATCTGTCTTTGGCCGGCCTGCAGTGACGGGAACGGAAAAGGAGATATGGTAAGCTGATGAACTTTACGGATGTAAAAAAGCCGGAGCTGCTTGCTCCGGCGGGCGATATGGAACGGCTCATTTCCGCCGTTCGCTATGGGGCAGATGCGGTCTATCTGGCCGGGAAAAGCTTTGGAATGCGCGCCGCCCCACAGAATTTCAGTGAGGAAGAGCTGCGGGAAGCCGTGGCTCTTTGCCATGAAAAAGGCGTAAAGGTGTACGTCACCTGCAATACTCTGCCGAGAAACGAAGACCTGGCTGAGCTTCCTGACTTTTTGACGGCCTGCGGGGAGGCCGGAGTGGACGCCTTCATTATTTCCGACCTCGGCGTGCTCAGCATAGCGGCGGAATGCGCCCCTCAGGTGGCCAGGCACATTTCCACGCAGACAGGCATCGTGAATTACGCGGCAGCCAATGCTTGCTACAGGCTGGGAGTCAAGCGGATAGTACTGGCAAGGGAAATGACTTTACAGGAAATCCGGGGGATCCGGGAAAACACGCCGCCGGAGCTGGAGCTGGAGGCATTTGTTCATGGGGCGATGTGCGTCTCCTTTTCCGGCAGGTGCCTGCTGTCCAATTATATGACGGGCAGAGACGCCAACCGTGGGCAGTGCGCCCAGCCTTGCAGGTGGGAATACTACCTCACGGAAAAGGAGCGGCCCCAGCGGCATTTCACCATTTCCCAGGAGGAGCGGGGCACCTATATTTTCAATTCCAACGATCTGCGCATGATAGAGCACATCCCGGAAATGATGGCCGCCGGTATTACGAGCCTTAAGATTGAGGGGCGGGCAAAATCCGCTTATTATGTGGCAAGCGTTACCTCGGCTTATCGCCAGGCCATAGACTTTTTCGCAGAGCATCCGGGAGAGCCTTTGCCCTCGGAGATCCTGGAGGAGACGGAAAAGATCAGCCACCGTACATATTCTGACGGATTCTATTTCGGCGGCGAGCCGGGGCAGACTCCGGACCGCAGTCAGTATACCCGGAATTATGAACTTGCCGCCATTTGTGAGGGGAGGCAGGGGGACTATTTGAAGCTTCGGGAACGGAATCGCTTTTTTCGGGGAGACACAGTGGATATCCTCCAGCCGGGAAAGCCTGCATTTACGGCGGAGCTTACCGAGATCTGCAATGAGGATTGGGAGCCTATTGACGCAGCTCCCCATGCGGAAATGACGGTTTACTGGAAGACTGACGCGGAGATTGAGCCCGGGGCCTTTCTGCGGATTAAAAAGTGTGGTGAGAAGAGTGCTGAAGACTGAGCGTTTGGAGATCAGGCCCTACGAACCGGGGGACGAAGAAACGCTAATGGATCTGCTCATGGACCGGGAGATCGGCAAAACCTATATGCTGCCGGAGTTTCACGACCGGGAGCAGGCAAGGCCGTTGGCCAAAAGGCTCAGGGAGCTTTCTTTTTCTGCGGAGCGTTACGAGCGTGGGATCTATCTGGAAAAGAAGCTGATCGGCTTTCTCAATGATGTGGAGATTGACGGCAGCAGGATTGAGATGGGCTATGTGATCCACCCCGCGTATTGGGGACACGGATACGCGGCGGAGGCCTTTTCCGCAGTAATAGCCGATCTGTTTCGCCGCGGCTTTTCTGAGGTGATCGCCGGCTGCTTTACCGGAAATGATCGGAGCCGCCGGGTCATGGAAAAGTGCGGTATGAAGCGCCTCCCAAGGGAAGAGGACCTTGTATACCGGGGAAAAACGCTCCACTGCATTTATTACGGCATAGAAAAGGACCGCTGAAATCGGAAAATTCCTTTGCTGCTTTTTACCTGCGGCGGGACCGGCTGCGGGGAAAACAGGGATCCCATCTGAAAAATCGGCCTGTGCCCGGGCAGAATTTGCCCGGGCACGTCTGTTTTCCGGAGAAAAAGCATATCCTTACTACAGAAAAAGCGCCGAATCCGGCGCGGATGTGGGAGGAAGGATCTCTATGAAGAAAAGGATCAGCTTGATTTTGGCGGCGATTCTGGCGTTGGCCGCGCTTTTTCCCGGGTTGGCGGTTCACGGGGAAACAGAAAAATCAGGAGAGGCTAAAGACGCTCTGCCGCTTACCGCCCCATCGGCGGTGCTGATGGAAGCTTCCACCGGCCGGGTGCTGTTTGAAAAGGATTCCCATGAGGTGCGGCCCTGTGCCTCCATTACCAAGGTGATGACCCTGTGCCTGACCTTTGACGCTATAGACGAAGGGCAGCTTTCTTTGACCGATACGCTGACGGCTTCCGCCCATGCCGCTTCCATGGGCGGCTCGGATATCTGGCTCAAGGAAGGGGAAACGATGACGGTGGACGATCTTTTGAAGGCCACGGTCATCATGAGCGCCAACGATGCCGCAGTGGTTTTAGCGGAAAACGTGGCGGGCAGCGAGGCGGCCTTCGTTCAGCGCATGAATGAAAAGGCGCGGGAGCTGGGGATGAAGGATACGGTGTTCAAAAATTGCAACGGCCTTGATGAGGACGGCCATGTCACCAGCGCTTATGATGTGGCCCTTATGAGCAGGGAACTCATTTCGCATCCGAAAATATTCGATTATACCCTGACCTGGATCGATTCCGTGCGGGACGGGGCAACTCAGCTTGTGAACACCAACAAGCTGATCCGTAGCTATAACGGCATTACCGGCCTAAAAACAGGTACCACCTCGAAGGCTGGAAGCTGCATCACCGCCACGGCGGAGCGTGACGGCCTTTCCCTGATTTCTGTTGTGCTGGGGGCGGACAGCACAGATCATCGCTTTCAGGACGCCGCGGCCATGCTGGACTTTGGCTTTGCCGGCTGGGCGGTCACTGTTCCCGAGGCTCCGCAGCTTGAGGACCGGCCCGTAAAGGGAGGAATGGAGGAAAGCGTTCCGGCTGTGGTAAAGGAGCTGCCAAAGCTGCTCACGGAGGCGGCCCAGCGGGGCAAGGTGGAGGAAAAGGTGCTTTGGAAGGAGGAAATATGCGCGCCGGTCCGCATCGGAGACGTGATCGGGGAGATCGCCTATTCCGCCGGCGGGAAGGAGCTCGCCAGGGTGAAGATCACCGCGGGAAGCGATGTTGAGCAGGTCACTTTTTCCACTGCTTTCCTCTATCTTGCAAATCAGTTTTTCACCATGTAGCACGGCGGCGCAAAGAGGAAGGGGCTTTGAAGAACTGAAGAAAACGGCGGAGAGCCTTATCCGAAGGCTTTCCGCTTTGTGTTTTGAGCACCTGCGGGATGCCGGCCGGCAAAAACAGCACGGAAAACATTTTGTAAACAGCGGAAAAGGCGGTTGCAAAATGGCGGGACTTATTGTAGAATAGAACCAGAAAGAGAATAGAGCAAGAAGAAAGGAGCGCGATTGTCATGCCCTTAAGCCTAAATGACGGTTATTTGAAGGGGTTTATTTCCGAGAAAGAATACGATGCCATTTCTCATCAGGTGAAGGCAGCTCATGATCTGCTTCATTCCGGAACAGGGCTTGGCAGTGATTTTACCGGCTGGGTAAAGCTGCCGGAGAATTATGACAGGGAAGAATTTTCCCGTATCAAGGCAGCTGCAAAGCGCGTTCGCGAGAATTCTCAGGTATTCGTGGTGATCGGGATCGGAGGGTCCTATTTGGGCGCTCGTGCCGCCATCGAATTTTTGAAGTCAGACCATTATAATGATCTGGCAAAGGGCGGGCCTCAGATCTATTTTACGGGGAACAGCATCAGCTCGACCTCCCTTGCGGAGCTTGTCTCCATCTGCGAAGACAAGGATATCTCCATCAACATGATCTCGAAATCCGGCACTACCACAGAGCCCGCCATCGCGTTCCGCGTGTTCCGGGAGCTTCTGGAGAAGAAATACGGCAGGGAAGGCGCCAAAGAGCGTATTTTCTGCACCACCGACAAGCAGAAGGGCACCTTAAAGCAGCTTGCCGATAAGGAAGGCTATGAAACCTTCGTTGTGCCGGATGATGTGGGAGGCCGCTATTCCGTGCTTACCGCGGTAGGCCTGCTTCCCATCGCCGTGGCCGGCGCCGACATAGACGCGCTGATGGCCGGCGCTGAAAAGGCAATGAAGAAATATGGATCCTTCTCTCTGGAGGAAAACGACTGCTATCGTTATGCGGCTATCCGCAATATCCTTTATAACAAGGGTAAGTCTACCGAAGTCATGGTGAGCTACGAACCCCGCTGCACCATGTTCAACGAGTGGTGGAAGCAGCTGTTCGGCGAAAGCGAGGGAAAGGACCAAAAAGGATTGTTCCCGGCGTCTGTCGTATTTTCCACCGATCTCCATTCCCTGGGCCAGTACCTGCAGGACGGCCGCCGCACCATGTTTGAGACCGTGGTGCTCATAGACAAGCCCAAGTACGAGATCACCCTCGGCGAAGATCCCGAAAACGTGGACGGCCTCAATTACCTGAAGGGTCGCACCATGGCTTTTGTAAATGAGAAGGCTTTCCAAGGTACGGTTCTGGCCCACAATGACGGCGGTGTGCCCAATGTGGTGCTTCATGCCTCTGATTTCAGCGAAGACACGCTGGGAGAGCTTATTTACTTCTTTGAAAAGGCCTGTGCCATTTCCGGCTATATTCTGGGGGTAAATCCTTTTGATCAGCCCGGCGTGGAGAGTTACAAGAAGAACATGTTCGCTCTGCTGGGCAAACCCGGATACGAGGAAGCGAAAGCCGCCTTGGAGGCAAGGATCAACTGAATCTGGAACCACCTGCCCTTTCCGGGCAGTTTCCCGCCCTTCGTGGCGGAATAAAAACAAAGGAGAAAAGAACCATGATCACTCTTTTAACCGGCAACAAGGGATCTGGCAAGACAAAAAAGCTTATTGAGTTGGCCAACACTGCTGTGGCAAATTCCCAAGGCAATGTGGTAGTTATCGAAAAGGGCCAAAAGCTGACCTACGACATTCCTTATGCTGTGCGTTTAGTAGATTCTGATAACTACGATATTAAGGGCGCCGATGCGCTGTGCGGTTTCTTAAGCGGTATTTGCGCCGGAAATTACGACGTTACCGACATTTTTGTTGACTCCACTCTGAAGATCACCGGCACAGGTGCGGAAGTTCTCGAAACCATTCTTCCCGAGGTGGAAAAGCTCAGCGCGGCAGCCGATACCAATTTCATTCTTTCCATCTCCGCTTCCGATGCGGACATCCCCGAGATCGCACAGAAATACATTCTGAAATAAAGCACCGATTGAGCTTTCCGGCAAACGGAAAGACAGTTCTGAAAACAGGATTGCGGAAAAGGGCGGTATTACCGCCCTTTTTGCACTGTATTTGCCGGAAAAAGTGCTTGACAACCTGTGTCCACATAGGTATAATAATTCAGTACGACGTGAGGTAGGCTATGATAGTAGAGTTAAAGAAGTATTTTCTGGGGCAGGAAGAGACCCTCAAGTATGAGCTGGATCTGAGTGGGTTGGAATTGGACGGTGTCAAGCCGTTTTGTGCGCCCGTGCATGTTCTGGCGAAGTTCAGGGGCTTTGCAGGCTCTGCTTTACTCAATGCCCACCTTGTGTATGAAATCGAAATGCCCTGTGACCGCTGCGCGGAAATGACCAGAACCCACTGGGAAAAGGACTTTTCTCACGTGCTTGTGCGGGAGCTGGGGAATGAAGAGGATGACAGCGATTATCTCGTTGTGCCTGAGGAGCGCATTGATCTGGACGAGTTGTTCCGGGAAGACATCCTTCTGGAGCTTCCCACTAAGTATCTGTGTTCTCCTTCCTGCAGAGGGATCTGCCCCAAATGCGGGAAAAACCTGAATCAAGGGGACTGCGGCTGTAAAGCCGGGGAAATAGACCCGAGACTGAAGGTTTTGCAGGAGTTGCTTTGATTTTTATTGTTTGGGAACCACCGCTTGGGCGGTAAAGAAATATGAATGCATTAAGGAGGTGCTACGCATGGCAGTACCCAAGGGAAAACTTTCCAGCGCAAGACAGAATAAGAGACGTTCCAATGTGTGGAAGCTTCAGGCTCCCGCTTTGATGAGATGCCCTCAGTGCGGGGCTTATAAGACCCCTCATCGTGTTTGCGGCACTTGCGGTTATTATAACGGCAGGCAGGTCGTGAAGAAGGAAGCGTAATTTATTCTGAAATCCGGAGAGAGGGAACGCCTGCCGCGTTTCCTTTTTTCTTTATTTTACGGGAAAAGCAGGTTGCTTTCCCTTACGAAGCAGGAGTGACATTTATGGTGCGAATAGAGAATGTTGCGGCTGGAAGCCGCGGGGAAGCGGCCGGCATAAAGCCGGACGATATGCTGCTATCCATCAACGGCCATGAGATCACCGACATTCTGGATTTTCGCTTTTTTGAAACGGAACGGGAGCTGTGTCTTCGCTTAAGCCGGGGCGGCAGGGAATATGAAGCTGAGATCCACAAGCCCCAATATGCTGAGATCGGCCTGGAATTTGAGACTTATTTGATGGATAAACAGCATTCTTGCCGGAATAAGTGCATCTTCTGTTTTATCGATCAGCTTCCCCAAGGAATGCGGGAGACCCTCTATTTTAAGGACGACGACGACCGGCTTTCCTTCCTGTTCGGCAACTATATCACGCTGACGAATATTGACGATAGGGAGATAGACCGCATTTTGGAAATGCACATCAGCCCCATCAATGTATCGGTACACACCATGGACCCTGCCCTTCGCTGCAAGATGATGAATAACCGCTTTGCCGGGGACTCTCTCAGGCACCTTTACCGGCTGGCCCAAGGGGGCATTAAGCTCAACTGCCAGATCGTGTTGTGCCCCGGCATAAACGACGGCAGGGCTTTGGAAAGCTCCCTGGAAAGGCTTTACGGATTGGGCGAAAATCTTTTGAGCGTGGCCTGTGTGCCGGTGGGGCTTACCCGTTACAGAGAGGGCCTTTATCCGCTGGAGCCCTACACGAAGGAAACCGCTTCCGCCGTGCTGGATATTCTGGAAGCATTTGGGGAAAAATTCCTTCGGGAAAGGGGCAGCCGCACAGTTTACGGCTCTGATGAATTTTATCTTCTGGCCGGAAGGCCCATTCCGCCCCTGGAATTTTATGAGGACTTTCCGCAGATCGAAAACGGCGTGGGGATGCTCCGGAATCTGCAAGATGAATTCGACTGGGCCATGGAAGACCTTGAACCGCTTCAGAAACCCCGCCATGTCACGATCCCCACCGGGGAATGCGGCTTCGATTTTATCAATTCCATGCTTGACGGATTGCGCGGAAAATGCCATAATTTAACAGTAGACCTCGTACCGGTCCACAATGACTTTTTCGGCGGCACCGTCAATGTGACCGGCCTTCTCACCGGGCAGGATCTGCTGAAGAATCTCAGAGGCCGGGAGCTGGGGGACGAGGTGCTCTTTTCCTCCAGTATGCTCAAGGCCGACGAGG